>NZ_JBHVXZ010000101.1:0-36684 GCF_042881395.1 Amycolatopsis sp. NPDC058278
CCTTCACCACCCGCGGCTGGACCTGGGGCGGCTCCTGGGACACCCCGATCGACTACCAGCACTTCGAGAAGCCCTGACACACGAAGAAAACCGCCGGGGAATGAGTGAAACGCCCAGGATCGCCTCGGCGGCGATCCTGGGCGGGTCTCGTGGACAGAAGTGCTTGCCGGCCGATACCCGGGTCGCGTGGAGGTGCCTGTTGGTCGATGCGAGTCCCGCTCTCGGGTTCCGGGTGCTCGGTACGGTCGAGGCGCAGGTCCGGGACCGGACCGCGCGGCTGACCGGTATGCAGCGCTCCCTGCTGGTCATCCTGCTGCTCAACGCCAACCGGGTGGTACCGGGAACCAGCCTGGTCGACGGGCTCTGGGGAGAGCGCGCGCCGGCCAGCGCGGCGGCCAGGGTGCGGACGCTCATCGTGGACCTCCGCCGGGCTCTCGGCGAGATCGGGGTCGGGAGCGACCTGATCGGCACCCGGTCCGCGGGGTACGTGCTCCGGCTCGACGACGCGTGGGTGGACAGCGCCGAGTTCACGACGACGGTGGCACGTGCGCGGGAAGCGTTCGCGAACGGCCACCCGGAACAGGCGCGTGACCTGTACGCGTCCGCCCTCGCGCTGTGGCGGGGCCCGGCCCTCAGCGACGCGCAGGGGCCGGCCGCGCGGGCCGAGGCTGCCCGCCTCGAAGAGGAGCACGCGTCGGCGATCGAGGGTGCCGCGGACGTCGACATCGCGCTGGGACGGCACCGGGAGGCCGTGGCGGCGTTGACCGTCCTGATCGGACGCCACCCGCTCCGGGACAGCCCGTACAGCCGGCTCATGCTCGCGTTGCACCGGCAGGGGCGCAGCGGCGAGGCTCTCCAGGTCTACCGGTCGATGCGCAGCCGCTACACCGATGAGCTCGGCATCGAACCCGGTCCCGAGCTGCGGGAACTCCACCAGCGCATCCTGCGGGCGGACCCGGCGCTGCTCGACGCCGCTGCTGCGCCGGAGCCGCAACGGGCGGTGCCGGCGCAGCTGCCGCTGGACGTCGGCGACTTCACCGGCCGGGACGACCAGGTCGCGGCCGCACTGGCCGTGCTCGTCCCGGAGGAGGGCACGACGGTGCCCGTGCTCGCCGTGTACGGCAAACCGGGCGTCGGCAAGACCGCCCTCGCCGTCCACATCGCCCACCGCATCCGGTCCGGATTCCCCGGTGGGCAACTGCACGTCGACCTGCGCGGCGGCGGCCCGCACCCGGAGGACCCCCACGAGGTGCTGGCCCGGTTGCTGGGCGCGCTGGGAGTTCCCGGCGACGCTGTCCCCGACCACCCGGCTGACCGTGCCGCGCTGTACCGGTCGCGCACGGCGGACCAGCGCGTCCTGATCGTGCTCGACAACGCGGCCGACGAGCCGCAGGTGCTCCCGCTCTTGCCGGGCACCGCGGGAAGCGCGGTGATCGTGACCAGCCGTGCCCCGCTGACAGCGCTGCCCGGGGCGCATCGCCTGGTGCTCGACGTCCTCGACGCCGACGCGTGCGAAAGGATGCTGACCGCGATCCTCGGCGCGGAACGCACAAGCGCGGAACGCCCGCAGGTCGAACGGCTCGTCGAGCTGTGCGGCCGGTTGCCCCTCGCGCTGCGCATCGCGGCCGGGCGGCTCGCGGCGCAACCGCACCGGCTGGTGCGCACCTTGGCCGATCGGCTCACCGACGAGCGGCGGCGGCTCGACGAGCTCCGCCTCGGCGGCATCGAGGTCCGGGCGAGCCTGGAGCTGAGCCGGCAGGCGCTGCCGCCCGCGGACGCGCGCGCGTTCGCGCTGCTCGGCATGCTGCCCGCCGGTGACTTCGCCGCATGGCACCTGGCGGCGCTGGCCGGCACCGCGGCCGGCGAGGCGGAAGCCAGGCTCGACACGCTGGTCCGGGTGCAGCTCGTCGAGTACGCCGGCCGGAACGGCACCGGCGAAGCCCGGTACCGGCTGCACGACCTCGTCCGCGCGTACGCCGTCGAACTCGCGGACGCCTGCGACCCCGGCGACCGCCGCGCGGCCGCGGGCCGGCTGAACGGCGCCTGGGTCGCGATGGTCGCCGATGCCGCGAAGCGGCAGTCGCCCCGGCGTGCACCCTGCGTCTCGCAGCCGGCCGTGCCGTGGCACGTGCCCGGGGCCGAGGACCTGACCGTCGACGGCCGGACGTGGCTGGAAGCCGAACGACGGACCATCGTGTCCACAGTGGTCACTTCGGGCGGCGGGTTCGCCTGGCAGATCGCGGCGTCGATGTCCGTGTTCCTGGAGACCTCCGGGCACTACGACGACATGCGTGCCCTGCACCTCTCCGGTCTGGACGCGGCCGAGCGGGCCGGCGACCGGGGTGCGGAGGCCGCGATGCGCTGCGGGCTGGCCGCGGTGGACCTCGCCCAGCTCCACCTGGCCGAGGCGCGACGGGGCTACGAGCGGTGCCTGGCGACCTACGACGAGCTCGGTGACGACTGGGGCCGGGCGCAGGCCGAGTTCGGGCTGGGCGAGCTGCTGCGGTGGACCGGGGACATCGACGGTGCACTGGTGTGGTGCGACCGGGCGATGGAGCGGTTCGTGTCGGTGGGCGACGCGCTGGAAGCCGCTTACGTCAAGCAGAAGGCCGCGGTCCTCCGGTACGAGCGCGGTGACTGGGACACGGCCGTGACGCTCGCCGAGTCGGCTCTGGAGCAGTTCACCGGGTCCGGGGACAAGTTCGGGGAGAGCGTGACGTCGGGTGTGCTTGGCCTGACCGTCACGGTCCTGGGCGACCACGAAGAAGGGGAGCGGTGGCTGCGGCACGCCTTCACCGTGACCGGGGACAACGGGATGCTCCTCCACCACGCCTACGCGGGCTGTTCCCTCGGCGACCACCTGGCGGCACGGGGCCGGTCGGCCGAGGCGCGGGAACTGTTCGAGCTGGGCCTGGAAATGGTGCGGAGCGTCGGCGCCTACGCGGACGAGGCCGGGTTCCTCCGGCGGCTCGCGCGCCTGGTGGCCGACGACGGCGAACTCGACTCGGCACTGACCCTCGCGTCGCGTGCGGTCAGCATGTCGGAGGCCGGAGGCGGTGCCCTGTACGCACACGCGTTGTGGGCACTCGGGGACGTGCATTCGGCTCGGGGAGACGCGGTGGCCGAGCCGGCGTGGAAACAGGCCCGGGAGCTGTTCGATCGGATGGGCTCCCGGGAGGGCCCGGCCGAGTGAGGAGCAGGGAGCCCGTCCCGGCAGGGACGGGCCCCCGTGGTTCACGGACGCCTGGTGATGGCGCCGGGGAACGCCTTCTCGGCGCGGACGATCTCGCTGAACCAGCCGATGCAGGGGTCACCGTCGAACCGGCCGGCGAAGTGGTCGCCGCCGCCACCTGCGGCGCCGGAGATGAGGCCCTTGGCCACGATTTTGCCGTTGCTCTGCGTGGTGTAGACGGGACCGCCGGAGTCGCCGGCCCAGAGGCACCAGCCCTTTTTCTTGCCGCGGAACATGTTGCGGGCGACCGAGCCGTCCCGATAGCGGGTCGTCAAGGCGGTCCGGTCGATCTTCCAGTTGCAGATCACGCCCTTGTTCTTCCCACCCGTGCAGTACTTCTTGCCCTTGTACGCGAGTTCGGAGCGGGCGACGTCCCGGCTGGAGTTGGACGTCCGGTTGCCGGTGTAGAGCTTACCGATGGTGTCGTTGGCGCCCCACATCTCGATGAGCGCGGCGTCGCCGGCGTAAGTGTTCTGGCCGGGCAGTTTGACCGAACCCCAGTCTTCCCAGGTGTCGTACTTGGTGGTCGTGCCGACGCGCGACCCGTCCGACATCCACCAGTTGAGGCCCGCCCCGTCAGCGCAGTGGCCGGCGGTCACCATGTACTCCTTGCTGCCGTTGTTCCAGGAGAAACCGTTGGTGCAGCCGAAGGCCGCGGACCCGCCCTTGAAGGGGTTGGTGTCGTTGTTCCTGCTCGCCGGCGCCGGCCGCTGGGACGTCGGGTCGAGGTAGATGGCGACCTTGTCCGAGCCGTACTTGGCAGCCAGTGCGGTGCGCATGTCCTCGGTGACCGCATTGGCCTCCACGACGACCCGGTTGTGGTCCTCCTGGACGTAGGTGGCGACGATGTTGTCCTTGCCGGGCACGTCGGCCGTGATCGCGTCGTCGACGGTCGCGTCCAGCGCCGCCTGGCTGTACTTCACCTGCCGCACGATGGGGTAGAAGGTCTTCGTGCCCGTCGTCGGCAGCGGGTCGGCCGCGGCGAACCGGGCCGGCTGGGCCAGGGGCGCCTCCTCACCGGGGGGCGGCGGGTCCTCCGGCTCGTCCGCCAGGTCGGTGCCCGGGTCCGGCAGCGTGGCGTAGTCCACGACGATGGGTGCTTCGGCGTCGGCCGACGTCTCGTGGACCGTCGGTGCGTACAGCTTGCCCGTGTAGGTGTCGACGTACGGTGGGGCGAGGTCGCCGGGCTTCGCCTCGGTCCGCTCCAGCGCGGTACCCAGCGCGAACTGGGCGTCCGCGGCCAGCTCCGGAGCGTCCGGGGACGGATCGGCGGTGAAGACCTCGACGGCGGTGGGCGTGGCCGGCTGGTCGGTGGTGACCGCGTTCGCCGTGACCGCCGGTCCTGCGACGACGCAGGCCGACGCGACCAAGCTGAGCAGGGTGGTTCTTGCGACCAATCTGGACATTCTGCGGAGTCCTCCAGTCATTGCTCCATTGTGGACATCGGGTCGTGCCTAGGCCGTGCCGTACCAGCCCTGGACGTCCACGAGGACGTGGATCGGCCCGGCACCGCCGTTCTTGATCCGGATCTTCCCGCCGGTTCCCGGGGTGAGGACGACGGTGTTGGCTCGCGCGTGGTCGGCACCGAAGTCCATGAGGGTGACCGAGGGTTGTGCGCTGCCGACCGGCCAGGCCGTGAGCCATCCCGCCTGCGCGGGCGCGGCCGCCGTCAGGTTGAGCACGACGCCCGCGACGCCGACGGCGGGCACCGGGCCGGTCCCCGCCACCTGCACGTCGATCGTGGCCCCTGCGGCGACGGGCTGGCCCGTGCCGGCGGTGCGCGTGTCGAGCAGCCTGGCCGGCGCCACCGGCCGGAGCCCGGTGTTCGGCCCGGCGGCGGGCGAGAAGTAGCCCTCGACGGTCACTGCCAGGTCGACCGGCGTGGAACCCTTGTTGAAGAACGTCACGCGGCCGTCCGGCCCGAGCCGGACCGCGGCTCCCGACTGGGTCGCGCCCACCACGTAGTTGAGCACGGCCTCGCGAGGTGCGGTCCCGGGCGGCGCGGCGGCCAGCCAGCCACCGGCGGTGGCGGCGGGCACGACCAGGTTGACGAACGCCGCCGTGGTGCCGGCCGGCACGCTCGTCCCGGTGAGGGTGACCGTACGGCTGCCTCCGGCGGGGATGGTGCCGGAGGTCGTGCCGAGCCCGCTGCGGGTGTCGGCCACCCGGGTGGGGTTCACGGGTGTGTACCCGCCGCCGACGCCGCCGGTCGTCGCGGTGAAGTACCCCTGTACGTCGACGATCAGGTACGCGTTGCCGTCGTTGTTGTAGACCGCGAGCCGCCCGTTCACCCCCGGCGTCACGACGGCGACGTTGGAGAGGTTCTCGCCGACGGTCGCGTTGACCATCGACACCCCGCTCGGCCGGGTGCTCTGGTCCGGGAACACCGTCAGGTACGTCGAGGCCGACGGCGCGTTCACCGCGACCCGGACGAGCACCGCCTTCACGCCGGCCGACGGGATGCCCCCGATGCCCAGGACGGGGAACGTGGTGGTGGTGCGCGCGCCCATCTGGCCGGCCGTCCCGCCGGTGCCGTCCCGGGTGTCCAGCACGCCGACCGGGGTGGCCAGCGGCATGAACCGCGGCGCCGAGGCGGCGGCCTCGTCCACGCGCAGCAGCAGGTTCGGCGAGCCCGCGCCGGCGTCGGCGACCACTCCCGGCGTCGCGTGCGTGACCAGGTGGTCCCGGACCTGGGCCGGGGTCCAGCCGGGGTTCCGCGAAAGCAGCAACGCCGCCGCGCCCGCGACGTGGGGCGCGGACTCGGACGTGCCGCTCCGGGTGGCCGTCGCGCCGTCGCCGATCCCGTCGGCGGCCGTGATGTCGGTTCCGGGCGCGAAGATGTCCAGGCAGGTGCCGTAGTTCGAGTAGGGGGCGCGAGCGTCGTCGCTCCCGGTCGCGCCGACCGTGATGGCGTCGGGCGCACTGGCGGGTGACCGGGTGCACGCGTCGTCCGCCTGGTTGGAGGCGGCCACCGCGTACACGACGCCGGAGGCGATCGACCTGGCCACGGCGTCGTTCACCGCGGAGTTCGTCGCGCCGCTGAGGCTGATGTTCGCCACGGCCGGCTTCACCGCGTTCGCCGTCACCCAGTCCACGCCGGCGACGAGCTGGGCGAACGTCCCGTTCGCCGAACAGTCGAGCACCCGGACCGACACCAGGGACACGCCCTTGGCGATGCCGTGGCGGGCACCGCCGAGGACGCCGGCCACGTGGGTACCGTGCCCGTTGCAGTCGTCGGTGCGGGTCCCGTCGACCGCGTCGAACCCGCTGACGGCCCGGCCCCCGAACTCCTGGTGGGACGTGCGGATGCCGGTGTCGAGGACGTACGCGTGCACGCCGTCGCCCGTGTTGGGGAACGTGTACTGCTTGTCGAGCGGCAGGCCCGCCTGGTCGACGCGGTCCAGGCCCCACGTCGAGTTCCACTGGGTGTCCGCCGCGGTGACCAGGTGGTTCTGCTCTACATAGGACACCGCCGGATCGGCGGCCAGCCGCTGTGCCGCCTGCTCGGTCAGGTGCGCCTCGAAGCCGTACAGCGCATTCGTGTAGACCCGGGCCACGGTGCCGCCGTACGCCTCCGCCAGCCGCTGGGCACGTTCGGCGACGGCTGTCCCGTCCCTGACCACCACGATGTAACTGTCCGCGACCGCCGTGGCGCCGCCCTCGGACCGGATCTCGCCGGGCGCGTTCGCGGCCCGTCCCTCACCCTGGATCGACGCGACCGCGGCCAAAACCGCCAGCCCCACGGCGGCCAGGCGGCGCCGCGTCTCGTGCAGTAGCCCCATCCGCGGAACTCTCCCGGCGGAGCGCATGAATTCTGCACGGAACCTGCACGTGACGCCCGCGGACGCAGATCGGGCACCGATCAGGTTTCCGCGCCGCGCCCGTCTGTACGTGTGAGATCGACTCACGAGAGGCTGACACGATGCGGAAACTGATCTTCGGCATGAACCTGACCCTGGACGGCTACATCGCCGCGCCCGGAGACGACATCGGCTGGAGCGACCCGAGCGACGAGCTGTTCCGGTGGTGGCTCGACCAGGAGCTGGGGATCGGCTTGATGCTGTACGGACGGAAGCTGTGGGAGGCCATGAGCTCCTACTGGCCGACCGGCGACCGGCAGCCCGACGCCACGCCGGCGCAGATCGAGTTCGCGCGGAACTGGCGGGACCCGCCGAAGGTGGTGTTCTCCTCGACGATCGACGAGGTCGGCTGGAACACCCGCCTGGTCACCGGTGACCCGGTCGCCGAGATCACCCGGCTCAAGGCGGGGGACGGTGGCTCGATGCGCATCGGAGGCGCGACGCTCGCCGGGGCGGCCATGCGGGCCGGGCTGATCGACGAGTACGCGATCGTCACGCATCCGGTCCTGGTGGGCGGTGGCACGGCACGGACCTGGAGACCATGCGGGCCAAGGCGGACGAGGTCAAGAACGCGATCGCGGGGGTGGCGGGCACGGTGGACGCGAAGGTCGAGCTGCAGCAGGACGAGCCGCAGCTGCAGGTGACGGTGAAGCTCGACGAGGCCCAGAAGCACGGGCTCAAGCCGAGTGACGCGCGCTGGGCCGCGGGCACATTGATCGCGGGGGAGGAGGTCGGCGACATCTACCGCGGCGGCAAGACCTACGACGTCCAGGTGTGGAGCACACCGCAGGTCCGCCACAGCGTCACCGACGTCCGGAACCTGCTACTGGACAAGCCCTCCGGCGGCCAGGTGGAGCGAGGGCGACATCGCGGACGTCGCCCTCGTCCCGGTGCCCGACACGATCAAGCACGAGAACGCCGCGCGCCGCATCGACGTCACGGCGGAGATGTCCGGTCGTGATCTCGGCGCGGTGGTCGGTGACATCGACCAGAAGCTGAAGGACATCCGGTACCCGCAGGGGTTCCACGCCGAGCTGCTCGGGCACGTACCAGGAACGGCAGGCGGCGCAAGGGCGGATCCTGCTCGTCGCGATCGGCGCGGCGGTCGCCATCCTGTTGCTGCTGCAGTCCCGTTCCGCGACTGGCGGATGACGACGCTCGCGTTCCTCTCGCTGCCGATGGCCGTCGTCGACGGCATCCTGGCCGCGCTGATCAACGGCGGCATGCTTTCGCTGGGGGCATTGGTCGGGTTGTTCACGGTGTTCGGGGTCGCCGCGCGCAACGGAATCATGCTGATCAGCCACTTCCACCACCTGGAAGAGGTGGAAGGGATGCCGTTCGGCCTTGACCTGGTGCTGCTCGGGGCCCGCGAACGACTGCGGCCGATCGTGATGACCGCGCTCGCCACCGGGTTGGCGGTGTCGCCGCTGGTGATTGCGGGGGACGTCCCGGGACACGAGATTGAGCACCCGATGGCTGTGGTGATCGCCGGGGGTCCGGTCACCTCGACCCTGCTCAACCTGTTCGTCCTGCCGGCCCTCTACCTGCGCTTCGGGCGGGCCGGGCGGTCCGTCGAGGTTGAGGATCCCATTGCGCCGCAGGGGGTTTGAGGTGGTCGCTGCTCGGTGACCGGCCGGCGTGTTCAAGCCGTGCCCAGGGCTTCGGTGGGCGAGAGACGAGCGGCTCTCCAGGCCGGGTAGACGCCGGCACCGGCGCCGATCACCAGCGTGGCGAGCACGCCGCCGGCGGTCGCCCAGGGCGGTACCACCACGGGCCAGTCCTGGTAGGTGGCGTATCCGGTGGTGACCGCCATCGCCAGCAGCGCGCCGCCGAGTCCGCCGAGCAACGAGAGCAGGAGCGACTCGCTGAGGAACTGCAGGCGGATCTGCCCGCGGGTGGCGCCCAGCGCCCGGCGCAGGCCGATCTCGGGGCGCCGTTCCAGTACGGAGATCACCATCGTGTTGGCCACACCCACGCCACCGACGAGCAGCGCGACCGCGCCCAGCCCGAGCAGCAGCCCGGTCAAGGCGGCATCGGCGGCTTGCCTGGCCACGAGCGCGTCCGACGGGCGTGACACGTTCACCTCGTTCGGGTGCTCCGGATTGGCTGCCCTGGCGAGGATCCCCTGGACGTCCACCACGGCGTCGTCGCGGATCCGGGTGTAGACGGTCGTCGGATACCCGTCAAAACGTAGGTCGGAGATCGCGGTCGGCCAGCCGATCAGCGCCGCGTAGTCCAGCTCCGGTGCGAGCGGGATCGGATCGAGCACGCCCACCACGGTGAACCACCGGCCGGCCAGCCAGACCTGGGTGCCCACCGCCGCCGTCCCGGTACCGAGCCGCTGCGCGGCGGTCGACCCCAGTACCACCGCCGGGTACCGCTCGGTCGCCGCGTTGAGCCAGGCGCCGCCGGCCATCCGGCCACCGACCGTGCCGAGCAGGTCCGTCCGCGCGGCGAGTACCGAGAGGCTGCCCGTCTCCGCCGGCGGTATCCGGTCGCTGCGGTACACGTGTGCGGTGGTCACCTTCGCCGTGGCGGTCACCGAGGTGACGCGGTCGATCTCGCCGATCCTCGCTACCGACTCGTTCGGCAGGTGGGAGGCTTCGCCGAACAGGCTCTCGCCGGGGGCGACCTTGAGCAGGTTCGTGCCGAGCGCGGCGAGCCGGCGGTCCAGGTCCGCCCGGCTCGAGCTCGCGATGCCCACTACGCAGACCATTGCGGCGATGCCGATCGCAATGCCCAGCGCGGAGAGAACCACCCGGAGCGGACGGGTTCGCAAGCCGGCCGCGCCGACCCGAAGGACGTCCCGGGGGGAAAGGCGGGCGGCTCGGGTCGTGGCGGTCACGAGATCACCTGCCCGTCGCGGATCTCCACCCGGCGGGGCAGGCCGGCGGCGATCTCACGATCATGAGTGATCACCACGACGGTGGTGCCGGCGACGTTGAGGTCGAGCAGCAGTCGCAGCACCTGCGCCCCGGAGCGGGAGTCGAGGCTCCCGGTCGGCTCGTCGGCCAGGACCAGCTCCGGCTCACCGACGATCGCACGGGCGATCGCGACCCGCTGCTTCTCACCGCCGGAGAGCTGGTGCGGGCGGTTGCCGATGCGGTGGTCCAGGCCCACCCGGCACAGGGCCCGCTCGGCACGACGCCGTCGCTCGCGCAGTCCGACGCCGGTATAGAGCAGGCCGTCGGCCACGTTGTCCAGCGCCGGGACGCCCGGCGCGAGGTGGTACTGCTGGAAAACGAAGCCGATGGTTCGCCCGCGCAGGGCGGACAACCGGCCATCGGAGAGCCGGGACAGGTCGTGTCCGGCGATCGTCACCGAACCGTTGGTCGGCAGGTCCAGCGCGCCGATCAGGTGCAGCATCGTCGACTTCCCCGACCCGGACGGACCGACGACGCCGACGAACTCGCCGTGTTCGATGGTGAGCGACACGTCGCGAAGGGCCTGAACACCGCCGGGGTAGGTCTTGCCGACCCGATCGAGAGTGATCACGACGGCACTCCCACCCGGGTGCTCTCGGTGATCCTGTCACCGGAGACCTGCACCCGGCCGTCGGCGAACATGCCGAGGTCGACGGCCACGAGGTGGCCGGCCGACCCGGTCACCACCCGCACGGCGTACCGGCCGTCGGGGAACACGGTGAGCGCGGCGACCGGAACCGTCAGCACGTCCCGCACGGTCGCCGAGACCAGCTTGACGGTGACCGGCGCCTCGTCGAGGCTGCCGAGCGCGGCCTGCTCCGCCACGCCGACCGTGACGGCGATGGTCGCCGGGTCGCCCTCCTGCCGCCCGGCGACGGCCACGGAGCCGACCGTCGCGACCGTGCCGTGGACCGTCTTGGCGTCCGGCAGCTTGATCGTCGCGGCGATGCCCGGCCGGACCAGCGTCTGCAGGGCCACGGGGAGGGCGATCTGCACGCCCCTGGTGGTGCCGGTGTACGTGAGCAGCTGACCACCCGCGTGGTCGCCGACGCGCCCGGTGACCGACGCGACCCGGAACGCGGTGGGCGCGACGACGACGGCGGCCGGGTCGAGGGCACCGGTCCGGACGAGCCCGAGATCGCCCTGCCACTTGCGCACCGCGCTCGCGGTCGCCGCGGTGTAGCTGCTGTCCACGGTGAACCCGCGGTAACCGAGGGCGGCCAGGTTCTCCTCGACCTCCTTGACGTCGTCGCCGTCGAGCCCGGACCGCAGCTCCCGGTAGAGCGGCAGCCTGCCGAGCAGCAGCGGCACCGGGCGGTCGTCCCGTTTGCAGACCGGCCGGCCGCGGTCGACCACCGAGCCCGGTTCCGGCAGCCAGGTGATGGTGCCCGGACCGCTCGCGGTCACCGGGACCGGAGTGCCGTGGCCGAGCGTGCCGTTCACGTCCTGGGTCTGCGTCAACGTGGTCCGGATGACCGGTGCGGTCGCCGGTGGCAGGTCGGTCGCCGGGGAGGGTGGCGCCGAACCGTGCCCGCCGAAGCCGATCGTGGCGGCCGCCGCCGCGCCGACGACGAGCACCGCCGAACCGGTCGCGACGATGGCTCGCCGGTTCACTTGCCCTTGCCTTTCGGCTCGGCCAGCTTGCCCTCGCATGCCTGTTGCGCCGCCTGGTAGCCCGGATCGTTCCGGAGCTCGGCCCGGTCGGCGTCGGCGAGACGGCCACCGAACGTGATCCGGCCGGTGTCCGGATCGGGATCGCTCGCCTCGATTCCGTGCTCGCGCATGCACGCCGCGTACGCCCGCAGCCCGTCGAGCTCCTGCTGATCCGGGGCTTGCGGCGCTCCGCCGTTGGGTAGCAGCTGCCCGCAGGCCCGCATGGCCGCGTTCCACTCCTGGCTCGACGCCCCGTCGGGCGCGGCGAGGGACTGCTCACCGGAATTCGGATCCGGGTCCGGCACGTTCTGGCCGTGCTCACGCATGCACTTGGCGAAGTCCGCCATCGAGTTCACCGCCCTCGCGCTCGTCGTCGGGCCCGCGCCGGGCGCCGATCCGCCGTTGTCACAGGCGGCGAGCAGGGCAAGCAGCAGGAGGGTTGTCGCACCAAGTCGTCTCATGGTCGTGAGGTCTACGCCGGAGCCGGTGACACCAGCCCGACGGCGAATGTCGCGCGGATGTCATCCACCGTGGCGCACAATGGCGTCGTGCGAGTACTGGTGGCTGAGGACCACACGACGTTGGCCGCTCGGATCGCCGAGGGTCTGCGTGACGCGGGTATGGCCGTGGACGTCGTGCACGATGGAGCGGCCGCGCTCGACGCCGCCGGGCACACCGCCTATGACGTGGTGCTGCTCGACCGGGACCTGCCGGCGGTGCACGGTGACCAGGTGTGCCGGACGCTCGCCGCGGCCGAGGGCGGCGCCCGGATCCTCATGCTGACCGCGGCGTCCGGGGTGGACGATCGGGTCGACGGTCTGGAGCTGGGCGCCGACGACTACCTCGGCAAGCCGTTCGCGTTCCACGAGCTGGTGGCGCGGGTGCGCGCCCTGTGCCGCCGGGCGCCCTCCGCGCCGCCCGTCGCCCGGCGCGGCGACCTCACCGTGGACCGCGCCCGGCACCGCGCCAGCCGTGGAGCCCGCGCACTGTCCTTGACCCGCAAGGAGTTCGGCGTCCTGGAGTTGCTCGTGGCGGCCGACGGTGCCGTGGTCAGCGCCGAGGAGCTGCTCGAGCACGTCTGGGACGCCCATGTGGACCCGTTCAGCAACATCGTCTCGGTGACGATGACCCGGCTGCGACGCAAGCTCGGGTCGCCCCCGCTGATCGAGACCGTGGTGGGCAAGGGGTACCGGATGTGATCCGGCCACGGCTGACCGTCCGGACGCGCCTGACCGTGCTGTACACCGGCTTGTTCGCTGCCTGCGGAGCCGTCGTCGTAGGCGTCACCTACGCGCTCGTCGCCGGCCTGCCTCTCGTCAACGGCGCCCAGCAGATCAGTGTGTCCGGCGATCCACAGGCGGCCCTCGACCAGTGCCGGCAGCAGAGCCAGCCCGCAGTGGACGCGAACCTGCGGGAGAAATGCGCTTCGCTGCCCTCGATGATCGATGCCCTGCAGGGCGCCCGGAACCAGCGCGACGCGACCCTGTCCCACCTGCTGGGGTACTCACTGACCACGCTGGGGGTGGTCATCGCGCTCGCCGCGCTCGCCGGCTGGGTCGTCGCCGGCCGGGTGCTGCGGCCGGTCCACAAGATCACCGCGGCCGCGCGCACCGCGTCCGAGCACAACTTGTCCGCTCGGGTGTCGCTGGCCGGCCCCCGCGACGAGCTGCGCGACCTGGCCGACACCTTCGACGACATGCTCGGCCGGCTCCAGGCCGCGTTCGACAGCCAGCGCAGGTTCATCGCCAACGCCAGCCACGAGCTGCGCACCCCGCTGGCTGTCATGCGCACGACCGTGGATGTCGTGCACGCCAAACCGGATCCCGGACCGGCCGACCTGGTCCGCATGGGACGGGACATCCGCGTCGCCGTCGACAACGCCGAGCGGCTCGTGGACGCGCTGCTGACCCTCGCCCGCAACGAGATCGGGCTCACCGTACGGGAGGAGGTCGACCTGGCCACCGTCGCCGAGGACGTGCTCGACTCCATCGACCTCCGCGACCGCCGCTCACACCCGGCCCTGCGACCGGCGGTGACCTCCGGCGATCCGGTGCTCCTGGAACGCCTCGTCGCCAACCTCGTCGACAACGCCGCACGCTACAACGTCCCCGGCGGCGACATCTGGCTCACCACGACCACCACGGACGGCCAGACCGTCATGACCGTCGCCAACACCGGCCCGGCAGTTCCCCCGGACAACCTCGACAGCCTGTTCGAACCGTTCCGGCGTCTGCACGACCGCACCAGCAGCGACGGCTTCGGCCTCGGTCTGGCCCTGGCCGCGTCGATCATCGCCGTGCACGACGGGCAGATCACCGCCCACCCCAGACCCGGCGGCGGCCTCACCATCACCGTCACCCTCCCTCGATAGCGCGGGCATCGACCAGGACCGGGCCGGACAGGACGGTGGCACGGAGCTCGAGGTCACGCGCCGCGTCGGAACCTGGCACGACCCGATCCCAGAGCTGATCAGCCGCACTCCGCCCGGATCGGTGATCCACGTCGACATCCACGACCTGGAACCCTTGCCCTCCTACGTGAACGGGCGGGTGGCGCTGCTCGGCGACGCCGCACACGCGATGAGTCCCCATCGCGGCCAAGGTGCGGGGCAATCTCTCGAAGACGCCGTCGTCCTCGCCGCCGAGCCGACCGTTGAGGTCGCCTTGCGCCGCTACGACGCCGAACGGCGGTCCCGGACCCAGGCCACCGCCCGGGGCGCCCGGAAGACGGCGACCGGACCACCTCGCGGGCCGCCCACGGGGCGTTGGTCACCATGATCCGCTGATGCCCGCCGCCCTGTGGCGCAAAAGCATCGCCGCCGACGGCAATGCCACCTGGCGATGGCAACCCCCGCGCCTGCCCGCGCGCACATAGAGCCGGATCACCCCGCCAGCTGCCGCACGGCTTCGCGTACCCCGTTCGGCGCGAACCCGGCTGCCCAGCTCGGCCGCCTCCGAGGCGAAGCCGGCTGCCTGGTCGATGGCTTCGGCGAGTTTGACCGCAGTCAGCCGGCGTTGGGAAATCGGTGGTGGTGCGACGCCGAGGTGGGCCATGCGACGTCCCCAGAAGGGCTGGTCGGCGACGAACGGGCAGATGACCTGCGGTCGTCCGGCGGCGACCGCGGCGGCGGTCGTCCCGGCGCCACCGTGGTGTACGACCACCGACTCCGGGGAAGCACGAGGTGGTGCGGAACGTCAGCAGCGACGAAGACACTGCCGGGGACCTCGTCCGGGGTCAGGCCGCCCCATCCGGTGGCGAGGATCGCCCGCACACACCACCGCCGCCCCGGTCCGTGCCACGGCGTCGAGCACGGTTCGCGTGGTCGCCGCGGGGTCGGGGCCGGACATACTGCCGAATCCGACGAAGACCGGCGGCTCACCGGGTGTCCAGGAAGGTCGCCAGGTCCGGCGGCAGCGCGCCGGTGTCCGCTTCGGTGTCGTGCAGGAACCAGTAGCCGGTGACGCTCGCGGTGCTCGGCCAGTCGCCGGGGCGGGGCAGGACGTGCGGGCTCACCGCGTGCAGCACGGTCGCCGGGCCGCCATCGGGACGCCGCAAGAGATCGTGCCTGCCGCGGCGCCGTGGCAACCCGCGGTCGGCGCGGAACCGGTCCACCACACGGGCGAACATCACCTCCGTTCCCCGCATGCCGAGGTAGGTGCCTCGGCTGACCGGCCCGGGCAGCACGTGCGGAAGGTTCTGTCCGGGCCACGGGAACTCTGTGGTCGGCGCATAAAGCGGGAGCGGCAACGCGAGCACCGCGGGAACGCCGAGCTTCTCGGCGAGGTGTGGACCGGCCACAATTTGTCCGTTGTGGACGATGACATCGACGTCGGACTGGGCTTCGGCGATCGTCCGGCAGTCGCGCAGCACGTCGGTGAACAGGGCGGGCATACGCCGCGCCAGGGCGAGCTTGGCCCGCAGCCCGCCGTCGGCGGAGAGGTGAGAGGAGCTAATCTCGCTAGGCCAGCGGGACGGAATCGGTAACTCTGTCCTCGGACAACGGCCTGCGGCAGTGCGTTACAAGTGGCCGTTGGGCGTCTGGAGCCGGCGCCGCACCCCTCGGCGGCGCGGGCGTACCCGATGGCTCCGCGCTAAACTCACGGCATGATCTCCCCAAACACGGGAGATATCCCACGTGTGGGGGTTCAAGTCCCTCGGACACAGTATTACCCCACGGATCGCGAAACGCGATCTTGAAGCGGGGCCGATCGTAGCTCAGCTCGAATCGATCTCCTCCAGTCGCCATCCAGCGCTGTCGAAGACGACGAACCTTCCCGAGTCGCGTAGCGCTGCCGCGACGCGTCTGCTTCGTGCTCGGTCGGGCTCGAGCTTGGTATGGCCGTCGTTACCCGGGTCTTCGAGCCGGATGTCGATCTGGTTGACGAGGTGGTCTTCGCGGATGTAAGGCGTCTTCGGCCGCGGCTGACCCGCGCGTTGGGTACTGGTGTGGCCGTGGCGGCAGCGGTAGGTCGGGCGGCCGTGGTTCCAGTGCGAGTCCAGCCGCCGGTCGCACACACCGCAGTGGATCAGGCCGGCCAGGGCGAACCGGCGAGCCTGGCCGTCGCTGGTCGGCCGCGCGGCCCGGATCTGTTGCGCGGCGACGAAGTCCTGCTCCGTTACGAGAGCCGGATGCGCGGTCTTGGCAGAGAGTGCCGGCGCTGAGGCTGGGCCTTCGGCCCCGGTGGCTCGACGATTCCAGATCTGTCGTCCGGTGTAGCGCGGGTTCGCCAGGATCACGGCGACGGTGCGTAGCGTCCAGGCGCCGCGGGTTCGGTGGCGGTTGCGGTTCGGGTCGGCGCTGGACGGGCAGGGGACACCGCGTTCGTTGAGGTGCCGGGCGATGCTCGCGACGCTGTGCCCGGCAAGACGTTGCCGGAACATCCAGGCCACCTGCGGTGCCGTGTGAGAGTCGGGAGCGAGCCGCTGCAGCCGCCGACCCCAGCGGGCGTCCGCCGGATTGGGGTGGGGACCGGCATCGACGAGTCGGTACCCGTAGGGCGGCCGGCCGCCGAGGTAGCGGTCTTGCTGGGTGGCCTGGTTGTGCATCGCAGCCAGGACCCGGTGGCGGGCGAGGAGGACCTCGCGCTGCGACTGCGTGGCGAGTAGAGCGAGCAGTGCTCGGTGGTCGCGGTTGCCGAGATCGACGGGGCCGCCTGTCTCGGGAAGCCAGAGTTGGATGCCGTGTCGGGTGCACCAGGTGTAGAGGGTGGTGAACTGGGTGCCGGTGAAGGCGCGTTCGTACTCTCCGACCACGATCGCATCGATCGTGGATTCCGGACTGGCTGCTGCGGCTATGAGCCGGGAGGCTTGCGGTCGCTGCGGCCATGGGACGCGGCGTGAGGTGCCGGCGTCGAAGTAGGCGGCGACGATCTGGCCGTGTCCGGCGATGAGGTCGTTGGCCATGTCGCGTTGCCAGCCTTGTGAGGACGCGGTCTTGATGGCGGGTGGTTGAGGTGCGGCCGTAGAAGGCGAACCGCAGCCTGCCTCGAGGCTGTGACAGGGGAGAGGGTCGGGTAGCTCTGCCAGTGGGCAGCCACTGCGCGAGCAGGCTCACCGTGTCTGTTGCTGACTCAGGGGGTGGTCGAGGTGGGATCACGCTGAACGGATGCATCTGTCCCGAGGCCATGACGGTGAGCTTCGGAACGTTAGCCCGAACAGCTCAGTCGAGGTATCGCCGGTATTACGGCGTATAACGCCCTATTCTGTACCGCTCGTGGTTCGGCGAGCTTCTTGCTGCCAGGGTGGGCCAAGCATGGTCCTGACCCGCGGCTACAGAGAATCGCTTGACGTAAGCAGGTTCTGGAAAGAATCTTGAACTAAACGTGACCGTTTCGCGGACGCTCGACGATTACGTAGGTGACAGCGTCGAGCGGCGAACGGAGCACGATATGTCCGAACAGTACGACCTTGCTGGCGAGCCGGTGGTGATCCGTCGACTCGGAGTAGTGAGGCTCGCTGACACCGCGTTGCGCGGACACAACGCCGCCGCGCGGATCCGCCACCGCGGCGACACCATGATTGTCCTCGCGGGAACTCTGGCGGGCTCGCGCGTGAGAGCCGACATCCGGGCGAGCGACCCCGACGGTGCGACCTGGTCAATCGCCATCACGGTGGAGTAAGGCCTTCGGTGACCGACCTCGCCGACACACCCGACCCCGGTGTGCGGTCAGAAGAAGCGCTCCAGGATCCCCTGGGGCGCTTTCTGGCGTCCCAACAGCAGCTGCTTGACCGGGCCTACAGGTTCATCCGAAGCCGAGGCGTCTCCGAACCCGACGCCGAGGAGATCCACACCGACATGCTGATGGGGTTCATCCGGTTCGCGGACAAACGGCAGTGGCGGCTGGACTCATCCGAGTACGCGCCAGTGCTGATCCACATCGCTGATAAAAGGATCCGCGATCGAGCTCGGGCAGCGACGAGGCGCCCCTGTGAGCCGGTCGAGGCCGTCGAGCTCGAGCTGCTGGCAAGCAGGTTCTGCCCGGCCGCCGCCGACGCCGCTACTCGCCTGGACATCCGGGCAGCGATAGATCAGCTGGCCCCGAAGCAACGCACGGCGCTGCTCTATCGCTACTTCGACGGCTTCACCGTCGACGAAGTGGCGGCGATGATGGGCCTGTCGCGGACTGCTGTGAACAAGCACCTCAGAAACGCCCTCGCCCAGCTCAAGAACGGCGGCCTGCTGGCAGATTATGAACCACGCTCCACCACCGGGAGGATCAGGCAGGCGGGGACATCGGAGGCGCAGGAATGAATGACGAAAACCACTTCGAAGACCGCACCCAGGACAGCGATCGTTCGGCTGAGCCTCGACCGGCGGACCTGCCTCGTACCGCCGCCCAATTGCGCGCTGCGATGGCACGAACTTCGGAAAGGAAGCTCGACGAACTGGCTGAGGTAGCCGAGCAAGCCCACCAGCGCCACACGACCTGGCGGCGAGAGCACGACGTCGAGTTCGTCGGCGCGGAAGCTCCGGCCGAGAGCAACGACTCGGACGAGCGCACGAGCGCATTGGCAACGCCAGGTGAACAATATGATGTCGCCCCTATCTTCGCCGCGGCTGACCAGCCTCTTCGTGAGCACGCGGCCACCGAACAGCAGACAACGCCGCCACAGGCCACCCCCAAGACCGAGAAGCCACAGATAGCCACCGCTGAGGCGGAGGAGCGCAGCGCACCGGGCGGTGAGGCTGCCGCCATCCCAGACCAGGGTGCGCTCTTGGCCTACCTCGCCGACGCCGATCGCGACTACCTGCTCGGCCGGGGCGTCCGCCGCCGATTCCGGGCGAACGACGTCGTGCTCTTGGAGGGCGATCCGTCCGACCACGTCCATGTGCTGGTTTCCGGCTGGGTGCGGGTCTCCACGATCGTCGAGGACGGCCGTGAAGTGCTCTTCGGGCTGCGCGGTCCCGGTGAGGTGCTGGGCGATCTCGCGGCGGTGACCGGCTGGCCGCGGACGGCGTCGGTGCGGGCGATCGAGCCGTGCACAGTCTTCCAGTTGACCGGCGCGGAGTTCGTCGACGCCCTGCGCGTGCGGCCCGAAATCGCCCTCGCGACGATCAAGACGGCCGCAGTGCGGCTGCGCAACGCCGAGTCGGCGCGGGTCGACTCGGCCGCCTTCGACGTCAGCCGCCGTGTGGCTGTGCACCTGGTGCGGCTGGCCGAGGAGCACGGCCGGGTCGTCCCGGAGGGCGTGGTCATCGAAGCTTCGCTGTCGCAGGCCGACATCGCCGCGCAGGTCGGCGCCGCCCGGCGGACCGTCGCGCGGGCGCTGGGCGTGCTCCGGGAGCGGGGGATCGTCGAGACCGGCCGCCGCCGGATCCTCATCCGCCGGCTGCACGTCCTGCGCGTGCTGGCCCGGTCTGAGCCAAACGCGGAAGCGGCACTACGACCTCCTGGACCTACGTACTCGCCGCCGCCCGGCCCGACGGCGACGTCTACGCGCACTTCAGCTCCCTGCTGAGGTTCAACGACCACCTCCCCGTCGCCTGAGAACTCGGCCTGGTGGGGCCCGCGCGCGAGCCGGTCGCCGACGACGCACCGGAAGTCCTGCTCACCGATGTCGGCCGCGCCCTCTTCGAGCAATTCCAGCTCGCGGAGCTGCCGGCGGGCCGCGCGAACTACTGGAACCTGCACCATGCGTCGCTGACCGAGCCGACCACCGCCGAGCTTGCCCGCCGCTGGGGGCACCCTCCACGTCCAGCATTCAGCCACTCAGGACGGAGCACCGCGACCGCGACCGAGCACGCCTTGTCGGAGCTGTTGCGGCCCGCCGGGTACGCAACGACGGCCGCTTCGAGGTGCAGACGTCGGCCCGATCGCCGACCTCCTCGCCACCGCCGTGGCCAACCTCGCGCTGTATGGCTATGTCCGTGAATTCGACGGCACTTGCTCGCGAAAATCGACGGCGCCGAGCGTGATCGAGGTCCGCGGATGCTGACGGCACCCTGGTCCGTCCAAGTGGCCGATGGTGGCCGCTGCTCGCTGCTGGTCCAGGTCGTTCGTCCTCGCTGCGCTGCGGGCGCTCCACCTGGAGCAGCAGCTTCGTCACCGGCGGGATGGCCCGGACGAGCGGACCCGACCACTAAGGCTCGTGGCCGGCGGTGACGTCGACGTTCATGGCTTGGGCGGTTCCATTCGGCCCCACCAGGGGCGGCCTGCCGTGGCCCCGCCTCCTGGCGCAAGTCGGACGGCTGACGGGAGTTGAGCTGGACTTTCCGCCGTCCTTGTTCGTCCGATCGGTGGGGCCGAGTCAAGCCGCCCGGGTGGGCCACAGCGAACCGCCAGAGCCAACATTCGCGAGCACGGAGTCGCTCGGCATGAAGGCGACGTCGCCGTTGCCGGAGAACCGACGTCCAGATTCACGGTCAGAACCACTCATAGCTCTGCCTGGCGATCGGCCAGCTCTCCCGAGTCGCATCCTCAGCCAGCTTGCCGGCCTGACCGGATGCTCACGCACGACCAGCGGCAGTAGCGGATGTGCGGTTGACGGCCGCCCAGTCTGCGGGCGCGCTTACTGCGGGCGCTCCTGCGCGGCTGTGTGAGGCGGCTGGGGTGGTTGTGGCCAGAGCGCGCGGACTCCGCGTCGCAACGCGTCGAGGTCGACGTCGCCGAGCATGGCCTGTCGCAGGATGGTGCCCTGCAGGGTGGCGAGCAGGATGTCGGCGATGTCCTCGGCCGGGGCGGTGGCGGGGATCGCGCCCTGCTGCTGGTAGCCGTCGACGAGGCTGGCGAGCACCCGGCGGACCGCGCGGAAGATCGGCTCGACGCGGGCCGCCAGCGGCTGGGAGCGGATCGACTCCGCCCAGATCTGGACCAGCAGGCGGGCTGAGTCCCGCTGGGCGTCCAGCGGCGAGCTGTGCTGGAACACGGCGGTCAGCGCCTCGTCCAGCGGCGGCAGCGGGCGCCTGTCCAGGAGCTGGTCGAAGGTCGTGGTGACCTCGGCGAGCGCCTGCTCGCAGATCGCCGCGACCAGCTCGTCTTTTGAGGCGAAGTGGTTGTAGACCGCCCCGGGCGACATCCGCGCCGCGTCGACCACCTCTTTCATGGAGGTGGCGTGGAAGCCGTTGCGCAGGAAGCAGCCGCGGGCGCCGTCGAGGATCTGCCGGCGGCGGGCGGCCCAGCGCTGCGGGGTCAGGCGAGGCATGGGCCAACTCTAAAACGAACGATCGCTCGTTGTGCGCGTGGGGCCGGCCCTGTTATCTTCCAAAACGAACGATCACTCGATTTGAGGAGGACGCCGTGGGTGTCATGCTGGTCAAGCAGCGGGTCGTGGACGTCGACCGTTGGGCGCGCTGGTTCTGGGACCCGGCCCTGGACGTCGCCCGCCGCGAGCACGGCCTGGTGGTCACCGGGACCTACCGGGCGGTGGACGAGCCCCACACGGTCGTGGTGGTGATGGACATGGCCAGCGCCGACTCGGCGCGGGTCTACGAGGCGTCGGCGACGCTGGCCGACGCGCGGGAACGGTGCGGCGCGGTCGGGTTCCCCGACGGCGTGTGGATCGCGCCGACCGCTATCGCGAACCCGCACGAGAAGCCTGGCGGCGAAGGCTCACCGGACTGAGCCCCACGCCTGGGCTGTCGTCGCCGTGGACGGCGCCGACAGCCCAGGGCTTCCTGCCAAGGCAGCGGCACATCACTTGGTGCCACACGGGGCCGCACATCCGCACATCGGCAGAAGAGGACGTTCGAGCGACGGCAGGAGCCGACGACGCACGACGGTGTGACGTACTGTGAGGTTCACCCCGGGTAGTGGACACCGAGTTAGCAGGACCAGCTGTCCTGCTGAAAGGATGTCCCCATGCCTGCTCGCAAGCGCCGGTCCTACACGGCCGAGTACAAAGTCGAGGCTGCCCACCGGGTGATCGATTCCGGCCGCACGATCACCGAGGTCGCCCGCGAGTTGGGCATCGACGCGGGCATGCTCAGCGTCTGGGTCAAAGACGAACGGCGCCGGATCACCGCCGCCGAGGCCCACGGCGACAAGCCTCTGGAGGCGGCCGAGCGGGCCGAGCTGCAACGGTTGCGCCAGCAGGTCGGCGAGTTGGAGAAGGACAACGCCTTTCTGGTAAAAGCCTCGGCGTACTTTGCCGCGATGCAGAAGAACCAGCCCGGTTCGCTCTGATGGCCAAGTACGCCGGCCCCGACGGCTTCGCCGAGACCGCCGGCGTCACCTCACCACGAGGCACGCGGTTCTCGATGCGGCGTATGGCGCGACTGCTGGGCGTGTCGACGTCCGGCTACTACGCCCACGCCAAACGCGCCGCGGCAACGGTGTTGACGCCGCGACAGCGGCGCCGCGCCGACCTGGAGGTGAAGATCACGCAGGCGCACCAGGACTCGCACGGCACCTACGGGTCGCCGCGGATCACCGCGGAACTGCGTGATCAAGGTGAGGTGGTCACGGCGAAGGCCGTCGCCAAGATCATGGCCTCGATCGGGATCGAGGGCATCAGCCCGCGCGCGTTTAGGGTGAAGACGACGGTGGTCGATCCGGCCGCGTCGTTCCCGCCGGATCTGGTCGACCGCCACTTCGACCGGGGCCGGCCCGACGCGGTCTGGCTGACCGACATCACGTATCTGACGTGTGCTTGGATTCCAGTGGTCGTTGCAACAGTCGGGACTGTCAGGCGTTCAGTAAAGCATCGATGCGTTCGGCGGGGGTGTCCCAGTCGAGAGATTTTCTGGGGCGTCCGTTGAGTTCGTCGGCGACGGCTTGCAGGGCCGCCGCATCGTGGGCTCGCAGATCGGTGCCGCCAGGGAAGTATTGGCGCAGCAGACCATTGGTGTTTTCGTTGCTGCCGCGCTGCCAGGGCTTGCCTGGCTCGCAGAAGTAGACGGCCATGTCGGTGGCCACCGTGAACGCACGGTGTTCAGCCATTTCCGCACCCTGGTCCCAGGTGAGGGTGCCCCGCAGCTCGTCAGGCAGCTCAACAACAGCCGCGACGAGGCTGTCGCGAACGGTGTCGGCGCTGCGATCGAGACCGAGGTGTCCCAGCATGACGAAGCGGCTGGAACGCTCGACCAGCGTCGCGATCGCGGATTTCCCGGCAGCACCAATGATCAAGTCACCTTCCCAATGCCCAGGAACCGCGCGCGTCTCGACATCGGGCGGCCGCATCGTGATCGGAGTCATCGGTTCGACAAACCGCGGCCTCCGTGTGTTGGGATCGCGACGTGGTTTCCTGGCCGCCCGTCCGCGGCGGAGCTGCCGGGCAAGCTCCCGTTTGAGCTCGCCGCGGGCGTGGACGTAGATCGCCTGGTAGATCGTCTCGGTGCTCACCCGCATCTCCGGAGCCGCAGGGAAGTCCTTGATGAGCCGGTGGCTGATCTGCTGCGGCGACCACTTCGTGCGCAACTTCGCCTTGACGTAGGCGCGCAACTGCGTGTTGCTCAGCAACTTCGCCTCCTTTGGGCGTGCCCTGCGCCGGACCGAAGCCCGATGCGCAGCGTGCGGCAGATAGCCCTGCGAGGACTCCGTGTTGCGGCCGAGCTCACGGCTGATCGTCGACGGTGACCGGCCCATCACTGCCGCGATCTGCCGCATCGAGGTTCCCGCCCTGTGCAGGTCTCGGATCTGTTCCCGTTCCAGCAAGCTCAGATAGCGCGGATGGATCACCCGTTCCACTCGCGCAAGGTCGACCTGTTCGCCGTGGACCACGGCCGCACGAGGTGATGTCATGCCGGCCAGTATCTGATCTTGGCGATACCGCACGACACGCCCGTCGGGATACTCACGACCTCCGTGAATAACTCGGATGCCTCTGTCCCAGTCGGCCGCGGAGCGCTTGTCCGCCCCGACTTCTGCGGCCGCCTCAGCCCGGCTCATGCCGTCCTGACGCAACCGCAGGAACCGTTCGCGCCGCGGGTTGACCTGCCTCGTCTCACTGGTGAAGATCCCCGCCTCGTGTGCCCACTTGTAGCACGTCACCCGGGTAAACCCAAGCTCGCGGGCGACCGCTGACACGTTGCTCCGCTGAGCCAGCAACCGGAAGAACACCGCTTTCTCCTCCTCCGAATACACCCTCGGACTGGCGCGCCGCATCGACAGTCCCGCCTGCCGCAGCCACGTGTACGCAGCCTCAGGATGCACGCCCGCGGCCGTGGCCGCCGCCCTGACCGTGCCCCCACGATCCAGCAAGTCAAAGAACTCTTCCTTCTGCTCCTTGCTGTACTTCCGCCCTGCCATCAACCCCACCACTACGTCGGTGTTGCGACGACCACTGGAATCCAAGGTGGCGAGGGCGACATGTTCCTGTGCGCGATCCGGGACGGTCACACCCGGAAGGTGTTGGGCCACAGCATTTCTGACCGCGTCAGCGCTGAGATGGTGACTGACGCCATCGACGACGCGGTGGCCGCTCGTGGCAGCCGATGTCGTGGCACGGTTCTGCATTCCGACCGTGGCGGGGAGTTCACGGCGCACCTGACGGCGCGAGCGTGCTTCGGTCACGGGCTGCGCCGGTCGATGGGCGCGACTGGGATCTGTTGGGACAACAGCCCGGCGGAGTCGTTCTGGTCGACGTTCAAACACGAGGAGTACTACCGGCACGTGTACGCCACGAAGACGGAACTCGTTGCAGCGATTGACAAGTGGGTCACGTTCTACAACAGTGTGCGGAGGCACTCCGCGATCGGGATGCTCAGTCCCGACGCCTACGAGCGGTCACTGACAGCGGCTGCCTGAACTATGTAAGCCCCTGTCCACTGTTCGGGGTGAACCTCACTGGACGCGCAGCAACCGGCGCTGCCATCCGCGACCACGCTGCCAACGCCGGTCAGGCCCTCGTCTCCGGTGAGGAATAGCGCATGGCTGGAATAAGTACCTTCCACCAGTAATCAAGCACCTGCGCCGGGGATGCCTGCGCGTGCATCGCACCGCCGACGGGACGGCGTATCGGCGGAGCGTGCAGAGCCTGGCCTTCAAAGGCGAGCGCGACCCGCGCGGCACACCCGCGACCTGGATCGTCGGCGAACCGGCGGCCCGCGCCGTCGAGGTCCTCGAGCAGCTGCAGCCCGCCCGGTCCGAGGACCTGCTCTTCGCCACGCTCGACGTCACCACGGCGCCGCACACGCCCGAGGCGCGCGCCGCGAGCGGGAAGGTCCCGAGCGGCGCCACCACCAACAAGCAGATGCGGGACTTCGTCGCCTGGATCAACCGCTACTGTCAGGCCCACGACCGCGGCGACGTCATCCCGGACGTCGACGGCCGGCCGTTGCGGCTGCGCACCGCTCAATTCCGCCGCACGCTGGCCTGGTTCATCGCCCGGCGCCCGGGCGGCTCAATCGCCGGCGCCATCCAGTACCGGCACTTGAGCATCCACATGTTCGAGGGCTACGCCGGCACCTCGGACTCCGGCTTCCGCGCCGAGGTCGAAGCCGAGCAGGCCCTCGCCCGCGGCGAAGTGCTGCTGAACCTGGCCACCGATCACGACCACCCGGACCTGACCGGCCCGGCCGCCGCCGAGGCCGCGCGCCGCCTCGACGGGTTCGCCTCGGCGTTCGCCGGGACAGTCGTGACCGACCCGGTGCGTCTGCGGCGGATCCTGCACCGCGACGACCCTGCGATCTACCCCGGCGAGTACGTCACCTGCGTGTTCAACCCCGACACTGCACTGTGTCTGGCCGACCGCGCGCGGCCGGCGACGCCCGAACTGTCTGCATGCCGCCCCCTCGACTGCCGCAACGTCGCGCTCACCAGTACCAACGTCGCTGCGCTGCGGCGCGAGGCCGACCACCTGACACACGAACTACAGCCGCTCAGCTCGCTGCCGCCGCTGCTACGGCACCGCCTGGCCGAGCGCCGTGACCGCATCACCGCATACCTCGCACGACATACCGCGGAGACCTCATGACCCGCCACACCGGACTGCCAACCGTCGAGGATGTCCGCGCCGCGCTGGCCTCCTTGCACGCCGACGTCGAGACCACCCGAGCGCCGACCGTCCTCGCGCTCGCGCAGCGGGTCGGTCTGGCCAACACGACCTTTCGCCGCAACTTCCCGGCGATCGTCGTGCAGATGAAAGGCTCCTCGACGACGACCCACGACGCCCGCCCCGCGGACGGCGGCAGTAGCACCGGGGACAGTCTCGCACAGCAGAACACGCGACTACGGCACGACAATCGCGAACTGAGTGAACACCTTGCCCTAGCCACTGCGGAGATCCAGCGCCTCAGCCTCCAATTCCACGGACTGCGCGGCGAGCTCGCGGCACCCCGCAACGTCAGCGCTATTCGTCCGCGCCGACCCCGCTAAAGCCACCACAGTGACGAGGACTGGTCGGCACCTGGCCCGGTCCGGGCGCGGCGAGCGGGCCTCGGCCGCGGCTCGCGAACCGCTACGCATTGGCCGTCATGCAGGACGGGGATGGTCATCCGGTGCGGCCGCCGATCGTCATGGTGATCGGTCGACGGAAGCCGCCGACGGCGTCAACGGTGGCTTGGCCGCAGAACCTTGGGTGCGCTGCTGGCATGTGAGTGGAGCCGTTCAGGTCGACCCTGAGGACGAGGCACTGTGGTCGGCGTGACACCCACACAGGGACGCTCGCAGACAGCGACGATCTCGGCGCACTGCTCCTGGCCGTGCTCACCAGCCCGCCCCAGACCTGTCGGTCTGACATCCGGAGACGGAGACGAACCCGCGGGTTCCCAGGGCGCCGCAGCACGACCTCCCGGACGCAGTCGCCTGCCATCCGGCGATGCCATGGAGCTGTGAAGACGTCTCTTGCTTCTTGCGTCGGGTGTCCGACCATCCCGTCGACAGCACTCTCGTGGACGAAGCCGTCGAACTCCTGCTTACCCGCTATCTCGTCCGGGTCTGAATCCCGTACTAGGAGTCCATGACCTTCCATTCGTTCGGCCGTCGATCGAGCAGCCGAGGTCGTGCGCAGGGGATCAACAGTTCGAACGGGTGAACCGAACGAGCTCGGCTACGAGAAGAAAAGAACAGGGAAGTCACCTGGTGACCACCAGGTGACCGCTGATGGCCGGGCGATGTGTCGAATCCCGGGAGATGATCGCGAGCGAGCAACCAGCCCCCGCAGCCGGCGGGGAAGGCGTCCCGGTTGCCGTGTACGTCCACGGCGGCGGGTTCGAGTTCGGCGCGAGCGCAGATCACCTCGAACGCCGCCGGTCTCGCCGCGTCGGGGCGTGTGGTGAGCGTGTCGGTCAACTACCGGCTCGGCGCGCTGGGTGCCGTCTCGCTCTCGCCGTACCAGGTGCGACCCGTACTCCGTCGACCGCATCACCGACGAAGTCGCGGGGGTGGACTATCCGCTTCGCACCCCTGGAGGTGCTCCAGTTCCCTCGACGACCGGAGGCGCGATGACGACGGGATCGGTCAGCCCACGGCGGGCGGACACCCGGCGCAACCACGAGCGCATCCTCGCCGTGGCGGCGGAATCGCTGACTCGCTCGGCCGAGCTGTCGTTCAACGCCATCGCGAAGCAGGCCGAGGTCGGGGTCGGCACGGTCTACCGCCACTTCCCGACTCCCGAAGCGCTCATCCTGGCGGTCTACCAGCGCGAAGTCCGGCACCTGGTGGACGTCGTGCCGCGCCTGCTTGTCGCGCACCCGCCCGAGGTGGCCTTCCGGGTCTGGACCACCGGCCACCTCGCGCACTACCTGATGACCAAGCGCGGCCTGGCCGATGCCCTGCGCGTCGAGACGTCCGTCCGCGGGGAACTGCCCGCGAGCGCCTACCACGCGATGGTCGGCGCGGTCTCGACCCTGCTGACGGCAAACGCCGACGCCGGGACCGCCCGCGACGACCTGAACCCGGAGACCGTCCTGCTGGGGCTGGCCGGGCTGCTCTACCTCAACCCCGGGCAGGACTGGCGGGAGCAGACCGACGCGCTGCTCGATCTGCTCTGGTGCGGCATGGGCAAAACCTGAAGGAGTCCGAAGGCCCAGGGATCACCAGCACGAACGGGCGAACCCACCGAGCTTGGGCTGCGGGAGCAAGAGGGGCAGCGAAGAGTGTCACCTGATGACCACCAGGTGACCGCTGTCAGCAGGGCCATTCGCCGAATCCCAGGAAATGATCGAGACCAAGCAACCACCCGCCGACACACCGCGCGAACAGCGCCGGAAGGACACGTCATGACCGCCTCCGCACCCACGGCCCCGACTGCACCCGGGGTGCGGTCCTGGTGGGGAATCCCGTTCGCCACCGCCGAGCGGTACCGCCGACCCGTGGTCGCGGCCTTCGCCCCGGACCGCCCCTACGACCGCAAGGGCGTCGCCCCTGTTCAGCCCGACACCGGCGACTGGCTCGAAGCGGACAGCGGGACCGGCGAGGACTGCCTGAACCTGAACGTGTGGGCCCCCGCGCAGCCGAGCGGGACGGCGCTACCGGTGGCCGTGTACATCCACGGCGGCGGATTCGAGTTCGGCGCGAACACGCAGACCACCTCGAACGCCGCCGGTCTCGCCGCGACGGGACGTGTGGTGGGCGTGTCGGTCAACTACCGGCTCGGCGCACTGGGTGCGGTCTCGCTCTCGCAGTACGGCGGGCGGCTCGCCGAGGCCAGTAACCTCGGCCTGCAGGACATCATCGCCGCGCTCACCTGGATCAAGCAGAACATCGCCTCCTTCGGCGGCGACCCCGACAACGTCACCGTCTACGGCCACAGCGCCGGCGCCTATTCCACGTTCGGGCTGCTCGGTGCGTCCGCCGCGGACGGCCTCTACCGGCGGCTCGCCGGGTTCTCCGCCGGACCCTCCCGGCTCCAGCCCGCCTGGTGGGCCGAGGAACTCGCGGACCGGTTCGTCACTGAACTCGGCGTCGCGGACAACCCCGACAAGCTGATCGACCTCGACCCGGCCTCCTTGGTGACCGCGCTGCACCAGGTCACCCCGACCGACCTCGGAGCCCGCGGCGGGATGGACTGCCAGAGCCTCGGCGTCGTCCTGGACACCGGCCAGCCCGGCGCAGTGCTGCACGCCCACCCCATGGACGTCCTCGCCTCCGGCACGCACCGCGACATCGACGTACTCCTGAGCTTCGCCAGCGACGACATGGGCTGGTGGGTGGCGAACGACCTCGACCGGTTCGACCCGCACACCGTCGACCGCATCACCGACGAAGTCGCGGGCTGGCGCATCCCCCGCTCCCGCGCGAAGAAGATCGTCGCAGCCTACGACCAAGACGGACGCACCCCGGCCGAGGTCCGCGCCGCGCTCCTGACCGACTACATCTTCGCCCTCCCCGCCGCCCGCGCCGCCCTGACCCACGTCGCCGCGGGCGGCAACGCCCACCTCTTCGCGATCGGGCCCGCCGAGGGCGCGCCCGCCGTGCACGGCACCGAGATGTACGCCCTGGTCGGCCAGCACCAGCCGGGCCGCAGCCCCGAACAAGCCGAGCGTGACACCCGTATCCGCGACATCGTGCTCGACTTCACCACCGGCGAGCAGACCCGCCTGTGGCCCGCCGTCACCGACCGGCCCACCGCGGAAAGCGTCGGCAACCTGCCCTTCGACGCCTTCGCCCACTACCAGGCCGCCCTCGACCTATGGGCGAACATCGACCGCCCCTGACGGTCACAGGCCACCACGAACACGACGAGGAACTCGACATGAATCAACCGACCACGGCCGGCGACGCCACACCGGCGACGATGCGAGCCGTCGTCGTCACCCGCCCCGGCGGCCTCGACGCACTCGAGATCAAGGATGTGCCGGTGCCCGTACGCAAGCCCGGCTGGGTGCGAATCAAGGTGAAAGCCTTCGGTGTCAACGAGTCCGAGGTCAGCACCCGCAAGGGCGAGTCCGACGCGGAGGTCACCTACCCGCGCATCCCCGGCATCGAAGGCGTCGGCGTGGTCGATGAAGCCGACAAGGACAGCGGACTGCGGCCGGGACAGCAGGTGGCCACGATGATGGGCGGCATGGGCCGCTCCTACGATGGCGCCTACGCGCAGTACGTGACCGTCCCTGCAGAGCAGGTCATCCCGTTCGAGACCGGCCTACCGTGGGAGGTCGTCGGTGCGCTGCCGGAGATGTTCCAGACCGCGTACGGCTCCCTCGCCACCGGCCTCGGCCTGAAGGCGGGACAGACGCTGCTGATCCGCGGCGGCACCTCCACCGTCGGGCTGAGCGCGGCCACGATCGCCAAGGACCTCGGGGCCACCGTGCTGTCCACCACCCGCAGCCCGGAGAGGGCCGGGGAACTGCGGGCCGCGGGCGTCGACCATCCCCTCATCGACAACGGCACCATCACCGACCAGGTGCGCGAGCTGGTGCCGGACGGCGTCGATGCCGCACTGGAGCTGGTGGGCTGCTCAGTCCTCGCCGACACCCTCCGCACCGTCCGTCGCCATGGCACGGTCTGCTTCACCGGAGCACTGGCGGGCCAGTGGACGATCCCCGATTTCACCCCGTTCATGATCCCCAACGGGGTGCGCCTGACCTCCTACGGCGGGCAGGCCGCCGACCTCCCGGCCGACGTCTTCGCCCACCAGCTCCAGGCCATCGCCGCAGGGCGCCTCACCGTCCCGGTCGCGAAGGTCTACCACGGTCTGGAGCAGATCCGTGACGCCCAGGCCGACCTCGAGTCCGGCACCACGCCGGGCAAGCACGTCGTCGTCCTTACTGACTGACCGTCTGGTTGCACGCACCTACGACTCAATGCCTTAAATGACCGATATAGGAGTGAAGTTACCCATTGTGGCCCGGAGAGTCGGGCCTTGGGCACCTGAAGTTCACAAGCGCACGCCTGCCGCACGCGGTCGGCCAAAACGCCTCGGAAGGGACACGGAATGAGCGTCGACAAGGTCGACAAGGAACAGATCAGCAAGACCGTTCTCGAGTTGGACAAGGAGTTCAACGAGCGGTGGAGTAACGGCGACAACCGCGGCTACCTCGACGCGTACACCGACGACGCCACCTACTTCGAACCAGCCGTCAAGAAGATGATCGTCGGCAAGGACAAGATCATCGCGTGGATCGACTCCATCTACTTCAACGAGCACATCGTGCGCAACGAGTACCTCAATCCACAGGTACACGTCAACGGCAGTAGTGACTTCGCGCTCATGGCGTACAACCTGAACACCTACATCCTCGACGAGAAGGGCAAGGAACAGTTGAACTGTGCCTGGAACACCTCACACGGCTACCAGCTCATCGACGGTCAGTGGCGCATCGTGCACTCCAACTGGGCGCTCACCCGGACCACAACCGAGGAGACCACCTCCTGACCGGAAGGGACCAGGGACGCTCAGACCCGTCGCTGACTGACCGTCTGGGCACCTGAGGGCTCGGGCACCTGTCAGTTCGCAGCCGCGGGAAACAGGCGCTCGACGGCCGCGACGATGGCGGCTCTGCGCGCCGCCAGGAACCTGGCGCGATCCTCGTCGTGCGGGGGTTGCAGGTCAGGTTGCGCAACCCAGGCTGTGGCGATCTGGTGGACGAAGACCAGGATGTCGACCGGGTCCCAGTCGGCGTCCAGCTGGCCGGCTTCCTGGGCCTCGCGGAGTTGCTCGATCTTGCGGGCCAACGATTCCCGGAAGGTGTCGTTGGGAAGGGAGTCGCCGGCGTCGAGCTCCAGTTGGCCCCAGCTCATGAGCCGGAAGCGGTCGGGGTGGTCGATGTAGTAGTCATGGAGGCGGCCGGCGTAACCGGGCAGGTCGGTGGGGTCCATGCGGGTCGCTTCGGCCACGGCCGCCAGCTCCTGTGCGGAGACGAACCGGTGGAGGGCCACCTTGCTGGAGAAGTAGGCGTAGACGCGTTCCTTGGCGGTCTTGGCGATCCGGTCGATCCGCGCCTCGGCGATCCCATGCTGGGAGAACTCGGCCTTGGCGGCACTCACAGAGTCCAAACTGAACTGTGATGTGCTCCGAAGATTTCGGACGTCGCTCAAGCGAACTGTATCATGCTGCTTGGTGTTGGGTGAACCATTCGTCGAGCACTTCGCGCGGTGGCCGGTATTCGATTGCTGAATGTAGCCGGCGTGTGTTGTAGAAGCCTTCGATGAACTTGATGATCTCGCGGCGAGCTTCGGCCCGGGTGGCGAAGGTGCGGTGGTGTATCCATTCTGCTTTGAGTTTCCCGAAGAAGGATTCGGCCATGGCATTGTCGTAACAGATGCCGGTTCGCCCGACCGATTGCCGGATATTTTCCTGGCGCAGCAGTCGAGAGAACGCGTAGGAGGTGTATTGGGCGAGTTCAATCGGTGGATGCAACACCGGGTGGTTGCAGTGAGCGTAGCTGCTCAGCGAAGACTTCGGCCGGGGTTCGCCAGTCGAGGATCTTGCGGGGCCGGTTGTTGATCGTGTGGGCGACGGCTTCGAGGTCCTCGGCCGACCATCGGGACAGATCGGTGCCCTTCGGAAAGTACTGGCGCAGCAGGCCATTTGTGTTCTCGTTGGTCGGTCGCTGCCATGGCGAATGCGGGTCGGCGAAGAAGACCCTCGTCCCCGTCTCAAGGGTCAACTGCGTGTGCGCGGACAGTTCCTTCCCGCGGTCCCAGGTGAGGGTTTGTCGTAGTTGCTGCGGTAGTTGTGTGATCGAGGCAGCCAACGCGGCGTTCATCGCGACGGCGCCGTAGCCGCCAAGCGACGGTCCGTTCTTCACCGGCGGGCTCTCGCCCCAGCCCCCCAGCCTGGGCAGGTGCACCAGGAGCGTGGATCGGCTGCTGCGCTCGACAAGCGTGCCGATCGCGGACCGGCCCGTCCCGATGATCAGATCCCCTTCCCAATGCCCTGGAACAGCGCGATCGGCAGCTTCGGCGGGACGTTCGCTGAGGACGACATCCGCGCTGACATGCCCGCTGGGCTTGTTACGTGATCGGGCTCGCGGTTCCCGCAGGGCCCGGCCGGTGCGCAGACACGCGACCAGCTCCCGCTTGAGCGCGCCGCGTCCCTGGATGAACAGCGACTGATAGATCGCCTCGTGGCTGATGCGCATGGACTCATCATCAGGGAAATCAACCGGGAGCCGGTGAGAGATCTGCTCAGGACTCCACGCCGTCGCCCACCGCCGGTCTTGCCGATGCGGCTTGTTCAGCCCCTTCCACGCCGTCTCAGGCCCGGCAACGACCGTGCCGTCGGGCCGCCGGACATTCCCGGCGAGCCGTTCCTGCACGTACTCGCGCAGCCTGTCGTCGACCGCGAGCTTCGCGGTCTTCGGGCGTTTCGCTGCCTGCTGCGCTTTCCACTGTGCGACCAGGGCACGGTAAACCTGTTTCCCGCTCCTGGTCGCCGCGTTGCGGCGCAGTTCGCGTGAAATCGTTCCAGGGTCGCGGCCGATGCGGCGGGCGATCTCACGCACGCCGACGTCCTGCGCGCGCAGCAGCGCGATCTCCTCACGCTCGGCGAACGACAGGTACCGGCCTGCGGGCTCGTCCAGACTGATCGGCGGCATGCCTCCAGCGTGACGGAACCAGCGGACCCCGACCGGCCACGACACCCCCACGGCCTCCGCCGCCTCAGCCGTCGTTGCTCCCGACGCGATCTCCCACCAAAAATCCCGCTGCACCGCCCGAGACGGCTCCGGCCGGCCCGGCGAACGCATCGGCGGCCGCAACGCCCGATCCGCAGCCCACTGCCGCCGCGCACCCACCGGCGCCTCCGGCAACTGCTTCCTACCGCGCCCCATCGCACACCTCCATGATCAAGGTGTTGCGACGACCAGTTGAATCCGCCTTGACTGCCGCGGTCGGAGTGGAATATCGCACCCTCGGGCAACGGGATACGGTCGGCAGCCATTGTCATCGCCGCCGATACCAGACCGGTGTCGTAGTGCCTGTCCACACCCCATCCCAGAATACTTTTCGAATAACAGTCGATCACTGTCGCGAGAAACACTGAGCCTTCACCGGTGTTGATCTGCGTGATATCACCGACCATCTTCGCCCCCGGCGCCGGGGCGGTGAAGTCCCGCCCGATCAGATCCGGGATCGTGCCCGCGGCACGGCCGGCCACGGTCAGCCCCCGCCGGGGCTTGACCTGCACCGGAACCAGGCCGGCCGCCCGCATCAGGCGTCGCACCAGCTCGTCGTCTACCCGCACGCCACCGCGCTGAAGTTCCGCATGCACCCGCCGATACCCGTAGGTGCGATGCGAGGAGTCGAACACCTCTCGAATCTGTGCCGTCAGTATTTCCCGGCGCCGTGCTTGCGCCGACACCACCCGGCGCTCCCAGTCATAGAACCCCGAACGGGACACGCCGAGCAGTCGGCACATCCAGGTCACATCGAAATTGGCCTTCTCCGCCGCGATACACGCGTAGCGTTGCGCTACCGTTGTTACTTCGCGAAGAAGGCCGCCGCTTTTTTCAGGAACTCGTTTTCCTGCTCCAGCTCCTGGATGCGCCGTTCCAGTTCAGCTTCCCGGCCCCCAGTCCCGGCCGGCCGGTCCGCGTCTCTCTTCTTTTTCTCCGCGGTCACCCAATTGTGCACCGTCTGCGGGACCAGATCGAAATCCCGGGCCGCCTCAGTGAAACTCGACCCGCCCTCGAGGACCGCCTTGACGACCTCGGCCTTCAACTCCGGCGAATACCTTCGCTGTCTCCTGGCCATGACACACTCCTCCGGATCCTCCAGCAGTCTACTTGGAAGACGTGTCCAGAAACTTCGGAGCACTTCAACTGTTTGGTTTGACATCGGGAGAGATCCACATGCAACACAGGACGCTCGGCACCCAGGGCCTGACCGTCTCGGCGATCGGCTACGGGTCGATGGGCCTGACGATGGGCTACGGCCCCGGTGACGAGGAGGCGGGCATCGCCGCCATCCGCCGCGCCCACGACCTGGGCGTCACCTTCTTCGACACCGCCGAGCTCTACGGCTGGGGCACGGGCAACAACGAGGTTCTGCTCGGCAAAGCGTTGAGCGACTTCCGCGACGAGGTCGTGCTGGCCACCAAGTTCGGCTTCGCACAGACCGAGCAGGGCCTGGGCCTCAACAGCCGCCCGGACAACATCCGCACAGTCACCGACAACAGCCTGCGCTACCTGGGCGTCGACCAGATCGACGTCCTCTACCAGCACCGCGTCGACCCGGACGTGCCGATCGAAGACGTCGCGGGCACCGTCAAGGAACTGATCGACGCGGGCAAGGTGAAGTACTTCGGCCTCAGCGAGGCCGGCCCGCAGACCATCCGTCGCGCGCACGCCGTCCAGCCGGTGTCGGTCCTGCAGACCGAGTACTCGCTGTTCGAGCGCGATGTCGAGCAGCTCTTCCCGGTCCTCCAGGAGCTCGGCATCGGCTTCGTCGCCTATTCGCCCCTCGGCCGCGGCTTCATCACCGGTACCGCGAAGCCCGCGGGACAGTACGACGCCACCGACTTCCGCAACACCAACCCGCGCTGGCAGCCCGGCAACTTCGAGAAGAACGTCGAAGCCGTGGACCGACTCGCCCGGCTGGCCACCGCCAAGGGCATCACCGTCTCCCAGCTCGCCCTGGCCTGGCTGCTCGCCCAGGGCGAGCACATCGTCCCGATCCCGGGCACCCGGAGCGCAGCCCGCGTGGAGGAAAACACCCACGCGGCCGACGTCGCCCTCACCGAGGGCGATCTCGCCGCGATCCGCGAGATCCTCCCGACCGGCGGATTCGGCGCCCGCTACGCCGAAGAGCATGTCCCCAACTGGGTCTGACCCAACTCGAGCGGGCCTCCGAATCGCTCGGAAGGCCTGCTGAGCGCCCCGTTGCGCGGACCAGTCAGGGGTGCGGGGGTCGGCGCGGCGCCCTGGTCACGGGTGAGTCCTCGCTTCGCGGGCCGCGAAGGCGGCCGGGGTGAGACCGGTGCGGTCGCGGAAGAAGCGGCCGAAATTCGCGGGATCGGTGAAGCCGAGATGGACGGCCACGGCCCGGGCGTCCCACTGGGCGCCTCCCAGCAGGCGCCGGGCTTCGAGCAGCCGCCGCTCGTTGATGAGTTCACGCACCCCGTTGCCGGTGGCGTCCTGGGCGGCGCGGCTGAGTGTGCGGACCGAACAACCGAGCAGTTCGGCGTAGTCCGCGGCCAGGTGCAGCTCGCGGAAATGCAGCTCCAGGGCATCCACGAACCGTCCGTACGTGTCACCTCGACCGGCCTTCGCCGGTCCGGCGGGTGGGATGCCCGGGGCGTTGGCCAGGCGCAGCAGCAGCGATTCGAGCAGGCTGCGGCGCAGGGCATGGTGGACATCGAGCGGGCGGCGCCCGAGCGCGCGGTGTTCGTCCAGGAGCTGGAACGCCGTCTCCTGCAGCCAGCGGGCGTCATCGGGGTGCGGACTCAGCACGGCGGGGGCGTCGTGCGCGGTGAGCGGGGCCAGCAGGCGCGCGGTGGCGGGCGTCAGGACGTCCGGCTCGAACAGGATGAACGGGCCGCGGGCGGTGCCGGGCGGGTGCCAGCACTGCGCGTGCCCGGGACGCACCCACAGCCACTGGCCGGGCGCGACGGTGCGCGTGACGTGGTCGACGTCGTGCTGCAGGGAGCCCTCGGTGACGAGGATCAGGTAGTGGAAGGTGGCGCGGCCCGGTAGCGGCGGGTTCCACGGCCAGGCGTCGTGCTGGGCGAAGAAATCCTCGATGGTGATCACCTC
>NZ_JBHVXZ010000102.1:0-36520 GCF_042881395.1 Amycolatopsis sp. NPDC058278
TAACCCGCGTGATTGACGCCGGAACTCACGAGTTCCGGCTTCAATCACGCGAGATCCGGGTCTGATCACGCGAGTTACGTGTTCACTCCCCGGCCTGGGTCTTCGCGTACGCCTCCAGCGTGGCCAGCTGAGCCGGGTCGAGGCTCGGCCGGACCGTCTTCCGAGCCGCATCGAGGTGCGCCGCGGTGACTTCGCGGGCCTCCAGCGACTCGCGCATCGCCGTCAACGCCGCTTCGCGGATCAGCGCCGCGCAGTCGGCCGCCGAGTAACCGTCCAGAGTGGACGCCACCGCGGCGAGGTCGACGTCGTCGGCCAGCGGGGTGTTCTTCGAACTGGCTGCGAGGATCGCCGCGCGGGACTCGGCGTCCGGCGGCGGCACGTAGACGCGGCGCTCGAGCCGCCCGGGCCGCAGCAGCGCCGGGTCGACGAGCTCCGGCCGGTTCGTCGCACCCAGGACGACGACTTCGCGCATCGGCTCGACGCCGTCGAGCTCGGTGAGCAGGGCGGCGACCACCCGGTCGGCGACACCCGAGTCGGACGACTGGCCGCGGCGCGGAGCCAGCGCGTCGATCTCGTCCAGGAAGATCAGCGCGGGCGCGGCCTCCGCGGCCCGGCGGAACAGCTCGCGCACCGCGCGTTCGGACTCGCCGACCCACTTGTCCATCAGCTCGGCGCCCTTGACCGCGAAGACGTTCAGCGCGCCGGTGCCGGCCAGCGCCCGCACGAGGAACGTCTTGCCGCCGCCGGGCGGCCCGTAGAGCAGCACCCCGCGCGGCGGTTCGACGCCGAGCCGGGCGAACGAGTCCGGGTACCGCAGCGGCCAGAGCACGGCCTCGGTGAGGGACTGCTTGACGTCGACCATGTTGCCGACGTCGTCCAGGGTCAGCCCGCCGGTGGCCAGGTTGTCCGAAGTGGACATCGAGACCGGCCGGACGGTGGCCAGCGCGTCGAGCAGGTCCTGCTGCGAGATGCGCGGCTCGTCGGTGTCGCGCTGGCGCAGCGCCGCCCGCAGCGCGGCGTCCCGGCGCAGCGCGATCAGGTCCGCGGCGACGAAGCCGGGCGTCCGCTCGGCGAGGACGCCGCAGTCGATGCCGGTGTCGAGCGGGACGTCGCGGAGCAGGACGTTCAGCAGCTCGCGGCGGGTTTTGGCGTCCGGGAGGGCGAGGCCGAGCTCGCGGTCCAGCAGGTCGGCGGCGCGCAGCCGCGGGTCGGCCGATTCGGCGCGGGCGGTCGTCGCGACGACGGCGAAGCGCTCGCGCCGCAAGGCTGTCCGCAGCTCTTCCAGCACGACGGTGGCGACCGGCGGCGGAGTCGTCGCGGGCAGCAGCGCGTCGACGTCGGTGAGCAGGAGGACCGAGGGGCCGCCGGCGGCGCGGATGGCCTCGCGCAGGCGGGCCACGGCGACGTTCGGGTCCAGCACGGCGAGGTTCGGCGCGGCCAGCGGGAGCACGCGGATGCCGGCTTCGCTCGCGACCGACCGCACGAGCGTCGCCTTGCCGACGCCTTCCGGGCCGGACAGCAGGACGCCCAGGTGGGCGGGCGCGCCCAGCCGGGCCAGCAGCTCGGGCCGCTGGAAGGCGAGGTCGAACCACTCGGCGAGCTTGCGCGCGGCGGCTTCGGCGCCGATCAGGTCGGCCAGCGGGACGACGGGTTCGGCGGCCTCTTCGACCGCGACCTCGTCTTCGACGACTTCGGCGTCGATCCACTCCTCGGCCGCGGTGACGGCGGAGGTGCGGACCAGCGCGGTCGCCGTCCGGGGCGCGGCCGGTTCGGCGGTGCCCGGGCGGGCGCCGTCACGCCAGGTGACCACTGTGGACGGTCCGACGGCCACGGTGCCGGCCGGCTCGGTCGCGGTGACGGTGAGCAGCTCGTTCGTCCAGGTCGCGCCGATCGCCCGCGACAGCTGGCCGCGCAGGCCGGCAGGATCCGACCCCGGCGACGGCGCGAGGTCCTGCGGCAGCAGCGAAACGGCGTCCCCGACGGTGAGCACCTTGCCGATCAGCGCGAGCCGCAGCATGTGCGGGCTGACCGAGACGCTGGCCAGCCGCGACCCGGCGACGGTCACCGTCTTCGCCGCGGCGACGTCGGCCGGCGTGACGACGACCTCCGAGCCCTCGGTGACGCCCAGGTTCGACATGGTGACGTCGTCGGTGAGCACCACCCCGGGCACGCCGGTCTCGTCGGCGGGCGCGGCGAGCGCGGCGCTGACCCGCGCCCCGGTGAGGTGGACGGCATCCCAGGCCCGCAGGCCCAAGGCGTCGAGGACTTCGGGATGCAGCCGGACGACGCCGCGGCGGGTGTCCAGCGCCGACGGCGTGTGCCGGACGGTCAGCGTGATCTGCGGGTGGCTCACGCCGTTCACCCTAGCGAGCCGTCGCCCCACGAGGAGGTGAGAACCCGTGTCGTCTCTTCAATCACGTGTGTCGGCCTCCCGATCACGGCCGCTCGGGTGATCCGGCCCGGCTCTCGCGTGGTTGAAGACGGAACTCGCGTGATCGGAGGCGTAACTCGCGTGATTGGGGAGCGATCTCGCGTGATCGGAGGGACGACACGCTACTTGCGGCGGAGGCCGATCTGGCGCCAGGAGCGGCGGCGCTGGCCGTTGCCGTTCTCCGAGGTGACGCGCGGGGTCCGGACCGTTTCGCGGGGGAGGCGGACCGCGCGCATCGCCGCGCCCGCGACCCGGCGGCGCAGCGGGCGACGCAGGCCGAGGCGGCGCGGGGAGCGGGCCCGGCGGATGGCGCGGCGCTCGCTCGGCGGGACCGTCCAGGCCTCCGGGTGCGCCGCCAGCCAGCGGTGCCGGTGGATCGAGTACGGGATGTGCGCCAGGTACAGCACCATCGCCGCGAGCAGCGCGACCAGCGGGAACTGGATGATCGCCGCCGCCAGCAGGGCGACGCCGAGCAGCAGCGGCGCGATCGCCTTCGGCGGCGCCTTGACCGTCTTCAGCGACAGCGTCGGGATGCGGCTGATCAGCAGCGCCGCGATGGCGACCGTCCACGCCCACACGACGTACTGCGACGACCACCAGCCCTCGCCCCACTGCAGGTACGCCACCAGCGGCAGCATCCCCAGCAGGCCGCCCGCGGGCGCCGGGACGCCGACGAAGAACTCGCTCGCGTACGGCGGCTGCTCGGTGTCGTCCAGCAGCGTGTTGAACCGGGCCAGCCGCAGGATCATGCAGACGGCGAAGATCAGCGACGCCACCCAGCCGATCCGGTCCGCGCCGGTCTGCCACACGTAGATCACCAGCGCCGGGGCGACGCCGAACGAGATGCCGTCGGACAGCGAGTCCAGCTCCGCGCCCATCTTCGACGTCGCGTCGAGCAGGCGGGCGATCCGGCCGTCCAGGCTGTCGAGCACCGCCGCGATGCCGATCGAGGCGATCGCCATCGCGTAGTTCTTGGTCAGCGCGAACTGCACGGCCGACAGGCCCGCGCACAGCGCCAGCACGGTGATGGCGTTCGGCAGCAGCCGGACGCCCGGGGTGGTCACGCGGACCATCGATCAGCCTTTCGCGGGCGCGGCAGGGAGCTCGGCGATGACCGTCTCGCCGCCGACCGTGCGCTGGCCCTTGCTGACCAGCACCGTCGAGCCCGGCGGGAGGTACAGGTCGACTCGCGAGCCGAACCGGATGATGCCGTACGTCGAAGCGGCGCCGACCTTGTCGCCCTCGCGGATCTCGCAGAGGATGCGGCGCGCGACCAGCCCGGCGATCTGCACGACGACGAGTTCGTGGCCGTCTTCGGTGCGCATGAGCACGGAGTTGCGTTCGTTGTCGTCGCTCGCCTTGTCCAGGTCGGCGGACAGGAACTTGCCCGGCCGGTAGGCGACCCGCTCGATCACGCCGTTCGCCGGCACGCGCTGGACGTGCACGTCGAACACCGAGAGGAACACCGAGACCCGCATCCGCGGCTCGGCGGGCAGGCCCAGCTCGGCGGGCGGGACGGCTTCCTCGATCAGCGACACGAGACCGTCGGCCGAGGCGAGCGCGACGCCGTCACGCGGCGGCGGGACCCGCTTCGGCTCGCGGAAGAACGCGGCCATGGCCACCGTCGTCAGCGCGCCCAGGACACCGAGGCGCTTGGAGAACCGGCGCGCGAGCAGTGTCGCGGCGACGCCGCCCGCCACGAACGGGCGACCGGCGGGGTGCATCGGCGGCAACGTCTCGCGGGCGAGCTGGAGGGCGTGGGCGACGGGGTTGCCGGCGGAATCCGGCCGGGTGCCGCTCATGGTCGGGTCCCCTGATTTCGTGTCGGAAGAACTGTCGGCGCCGGGGTCCGGCGGCCGCGTACGGGCGCCCCCACGCTACCGCTGCCCCAGGTGAGCGTGTCCGCGCGCCCCTGCCGGACTCCTCCGGGAGGGGGTCACCGCGGCGGGTGGGAAAGATCGCCAAGTCGTAACGGAAGGTCGATTTCACCGACGACTCTGAGTAGTTGCCGCCGTTCGGGGCGCTGCCCCGCGTGATCTGTGAGGACCGATGACCGACCGCCGCGATCCCGCCGAAGCCCGGCTTCGCGAGCTCCTGGGCGCGTGGCGTCGGGAGATCGACGAGGTGCCCGTGCCGTCGCTCGTCGACCCGATGTGCGCGGTGGACGTCGTCATCGAGGCGATGAAGGAGAAGAGGGGCCGGGTGCATCCGCCCCCCGACGGCGCACGCACCCGGCCACCGGGAGATGCGCGTGAGGAAGGAGCTTAACGACCGACGGCCGGTTGATCACCGTTCACCGGGCAAAAGTTACCAACGGTCACTCGGACGCCGGGCCACGCCGCTCGCGAGCCGCAGGATCGCCAGCAGCAAGACCGCGCCGAGGATGGCCACACCGAAGCTGGGGAAGTCGAAGTCGAAGGTCTTCGCCTGACCGGTCGCGAGCCGGTAGACCAGCCCGCCCAGCGCCGCACCGACGACCCCGACGAGCACGCTGACCAGGCAACCCTGCCGACGTCGCTCTCGGCCGCCGACGACCAGGTTCGCGGCCCAGCCGACGATCGCGCCGAAGATCACCCATGCGACGAAGCCCATGGCCGGAGTTTACGTCAGGGAGATGTACAAGCGTCATTGCGCAAGAGCTCTTGTACAACTACTCTTGTACGTCATGAGCGAGGACATCCGGGAAATCCGGGATTCGAAGGTGCTGGCCGCCATGTCCCACCAGCTGCGGCGCCGGCTCCTGGAACTGCTCCACCTCGACGGCCCGGCGACAGCGTCGATGCTGGCCGCGAGGACCGGCCAGGCGGTCGGCAACGTCAGCCACCACATGAAGGTCCTGGCGGCCGCGAAGCTGGTCGAGGTGGCCCCGGAACTGGCCCGTGACCAGCGGGAACGCTGGTGGAAGCGCAGTGCGAGGACGCTGCGGTGGGCCGCGGCCGACTTCCCCGGCGACCCGGTCGCCGAAGCCGCCGAGGTCCTCGTGCTCGACCACCAGACGGCGGTCGCCCGCGACTGGATCGCGAACCGCGAGACCTATCCGGAGGAGTGGCGCGGTGCGCCGTTCAGCATCGACACGTGGGTCCGGCTCTCCAAGGACGAGCTCGAAGAGCTCAACGAGCGGGTCTTCCTCCTGATCAGCGAGTTCGAGAACCGGACCGAACCCGGTGACGGCATCGAGCGCCGTCCGGTCTTCTTCGCCGCGCGAGCGTCGCTGGGCAAGCCGTGAAGGGGCTCTGGGGGAACAGGGACTTCCGGCTGCTCTGGACCGGCGAGACCACGAGCATGCTCGGCAGCATGGTCGCGAGCACGGCGTTGCCGCTGGTCGCGGTGGTCACGCTGCAGGCGAGCACCTTCCAGGTCGCGTTGCTGACGGCGGCGGCCTGGCTGCCGTGGCTGGTGATCGGCCTGCCTGCCGGAGCGTGGGTCGACCGGCTGGCGAAGCGCCCGGTGATGCAGGTGTGCAACATCGTCTCGATGCTGGTGTTCGGCAGCGTTCCGCTCGCGGCCGCCACCGGCCTGCTGACCATGTCGTATCTGCTGGCCGCCGCCCTGCTCGGCGGGGTGACGAAGGTGTTCTTCACCCTCGCCTATCGGGCGTACCTGCCGGCCTTGGTCGGTGACCACGAACTCCTCGAAGCCAACGCGAAGCTGCAGGGAAGCGAGTCCGCGACCCAGGTCGCCGGGCCGGGCGTGGCCGGGCTGCTGGCCCAGGTGTTCGGCCCGGTCAGCGGCATCCTGGCGGACGCGGTCAGCTTCGGTGTCTCCGTGCTGTGTGTGCGGGCGATCCGGACGCGCGAAATCGTCGTCCCCGCCGAGCGCTCGCCGCTGCGCAGCCAGATCGCCGAGGGACTCCGGTTCGTCACCGGCGATCGGTACCTGCGGTCGTTGATGACCTTCGGCGCCGTCTCGAACCTCGCCCTCACCGGGTACACCTCGATCCAGATCGTCTTCCTGTCCCGCACGCTCGGCGCCGCCCCCGGCCTGGTCGGGCTCGTCCTGGCCCTCGCCGCGTCCGGCGGGGTGCTCGGCGCGGCCGTGGCCGGACGGCTCGCCGCGCGCTTCGGCGCCGCGCGCGCGTGGCTGCTGTGCGAGGGATTCGCGGCGCCGATGCTGCTGCTCGGGCCGCTGAGCGAACCGGAGTGGGGCCTGGTGCCGTTCGTGCTCGCGCTGTTCGGGGTCTGCGCCGGGGTGGTCGCCGCCAACGTGCTGGTCACGACGTTCCGGCAGCAGTACTGCCCGCCCGAGCTGTTCAGCCGGGTCAACTCCAGCATGTCGATCGTCAACTACGGGACGATCCCGGTGGCCGGTGTCCTGGGTGGCGTGCTGGGCGAGGCGATCGGCATCCGCCAGACGCTCTGGGGAGCCGCGGGCATGCTCATCGTCGCGCTGCCACTGCTCGCGCCGTACCGGAAGCTGCGGGACTTCCCGATCAGAGCAGCAGGACGTCCACCTCTTCCCCAAGCGCTGCCGATGTGACGTCCTCCGGGAGCACGATCAGGCAGTTGGCCTGGGTGAACGCGGCCAGCAGGTGCGAGCCGGGGCCGCCGCGCGGTCCGACGATCCCGGTGACCTCCCGGTCGGACGGCGTGAACACGCCCCGGCGGTACTGGCGGCGCCCGGCCGGCGAGCTCATCGCCTCGGTCAGCCGGGCGCGCACGCGCCGTCGTGTGACGTCGGTGTGGCCGAGCGCCGCCAGGATCGCCGGGCGCAGGAACGCCTCGAACGACACCAGCACGCTGACCGGGTTGCCGGGCAGCGCCACCACGGGCACGCCGTGCCAGCGCCCGCTGCCCTGCGGCCCGCCGGGCTGCATCGCGACCTTCGCGAACTCGACGCCCTGGCCGGTCAGTGCGTCCTTCACCACTTCGTACGCGCCCGCGCTGACGCCACCGGAGGTGACCAGGAGGTCGGCGCCGGCCAGCTTCGGCTCGATGACCTTCCGGAACTCCCCGACGTCGTCGACGACGCTGCGGACGACCTCGACCTCGCAGCCGAGGCCGCGGATCGCCGCGGCGAGCATCACGCTGTTGGACTCGTAGATCTGGCCGTGGCGCAGGGGGGCCGGCGCGTCGATCAGCTCGGTGCCGGTCGAGGCGACCAGCACCCGCAGCGGCCGGTGCACCCGCACCTCGGCGAGGCCGACCGCGGCCGCGAGGCCCAGCTGGGAGTGACCCAGCACGGTGCCCGCGTGCAGGGCGACGTCGCCGGCGACGACGTCCTCGCCGGTGCGCCGGATGTGCGCGCTTTCGCGGGCGGGCGCCGAGAACGTCACCGTTTCCGTGCCGCCGTCGGAGTCCTCGACCATCACGACGGCGTCCGCGCCGGGCGGCAGCGGCGCCCCGGTCATGATCCGGTGCGCGGTGCCCGGCTCGAGCGGCCGGACGTCGACCCGGCCCGCCGGGATGTCGTCGGCGACCGGCAGGGTCACCGGAGCGGCTTCGACATCGGCGGCTCGGACCGCGTAGCCGTCCATCGCGGAGTTGTCGAAGGGCGGCAGCGAGACGCCGGCGCGGACGTCCTCGGCCAGGACGAGGCCGGCCGCGGCGGCGAGGGGCAGCGTGGTCGCGGGAGCCGTGCCGAGGAGCGCGGCGACGCGGTCGCGGTAGTCGTCGACGGAGATCACCGGACCATCCTCCCCGTGTCCACGGCGCATGCAAGACTCTGCCCCGTCACAGGCACGCCTCAGGGGAGCACGCATGCAGGTCGGAATCCGTCAACAGCCTTCGTTCGCCGTCGCCCGGCTGATGCTGGCGCCCGGCGAGCCGTGCCAGGTCGAGTCCGGCGCGATGATGGCCACCAGCTACGGCGTGCAGGTGCAGTCGCAGGCGCAGGGCGGGATCATGAAGGGCCTCGGCCGCGCGTTCCTGTCCGGCGAGTCCTTCTTCATCTCCACCTTCACCGCGCCGCCGAACGGCGGCTGGGTCGACGTCGCCGCCAACCTGCCCGGCGACATCCAGGTGATCCCCCTCGACGGCCGCACCGGCTGGGCCGTCACCCGCGGCTGCTGGCTCGCGTCGTCGCACGGCGTGCAGACCGAAACCAAGTGGGGCGGGATGAAGAACCTGATGGGCGGCGAGGGCGGCTTCCTGACCCACGCCACCGGCCAGGGCCAGCTGCTCGTCAGCTGCTACGGCGCGGTCGAGACCATCACCCTGCAGCAGGGCGAGATGGTGACCATCGACACCGGGCACGTCGTCGCGTACGCCGACACCGTGCAGTACCAGATCCGGAAGGTCGCCCAGGGCATCATCCAGTCGATGAAGAGCGGCGAAGGCCTGGTCTTCGACTTCGTCGGCCCCGGCCAGATCATGACGCAGACGCGCAACCCGTCCGCGCTGATCAGCTGGATCGTCTCCCACGTCCCGTCACGCTGATGCGCGTCCAGACCCGGCACACTCCCGCGTTCGGCGTCGCCCGCGTCCTGCTCGACCCGGGCGAGGCCGTGCGGGCCGCGCCGGAAACCCTGCTCGCCAGCCGGTTCGGGGTCACCGAGACGCCGGCGGGCCGCGGCGGCGTCCGCGCGGGCAAAAGCACGACGGTCCTCTACACCGCGCCGTCCGACGGCGGCTGGATCGACTTCGCGCCGCTGCGCCCCGGCGACGTCTACCCGCTCGACGTGGGCGGCGGCACGGGCTGGTCGGTGCACCGCGACGCGGTGCTGGTGCGGCCGTCGTCGGTCCGGCACGACACCGGCTGGGTGCCGCTGCAGCAGCTCTTCGGCGCGGATTCGGGGTTCCTCGAGCACTACAGCGGGACCGGGCCGCTCGTGCTGGCCGCGCCGGGCCCGGTGGACGCGTTCGAGCTCGGCAAGGGCGAGCTGGTCACGGTCCGGCCGGACTACCTGCTGGCCTACCCGGATTCCGTCCAGTGCCGGTTGCGGGCCCTCGATCCGGGCGGCCCGCAGTCGCTGCGCACCGGCGAAGGGCTCGCGATCGACTTCGCGGGTCCCGGGACGGTGCTCGTGCACGCGCGGAACAGACGCCTTTCGGGTTCGTGATCTTCGGACGAATTGCCCATTGCCGAGGGGAATAATTCCGGTAGCGTGATTGGCACTCCGCCGCTGGCATCCGCTCGGGCCAGCGGATCCTTTGTGCTGAGGGAGGGCGCCGTGGCTGTCGGCACCGTCAAATGGTTCAACTCGGAAAAAGGCTACGGGTTCATCGAATCCACGGAGGGGCCGGACGTGTTCGTCCACTATTCGGCCATCCAGTCCGAAGGATTCCGCACTTTGGACGAAGGCGATCGCGTCGAGTTCGAGGTGCAGTCCGGCCGCGACGGTCGTAGCCAGGCAGCCGACGTGCGGAAGGTTTCGTAACCCGCCTGTCAGGTGATCGGTGAACCCCCGGCAGACGCCGAACCAGGGGCGTTAGGCTGCGGGCGTGACAGGCGATGTGTCGGGGGACCTCACCGGTCGCCGGCTGGGCAACTACCGCATCGACGGAGTGCTCGGCAAAGGCGGCATGAGTGTGACCTACAAGGCCACGGACGTGCGGCTCGGCCGCAAGGTGGCCCTGAAGGTCATCGGTGACCACCTCGGGGCCGACGCCGAGTTCCGCGAGCGGTTCGTCGACGAGGCGCGCAACACCTCGGCGATCGACCACGCCAACGTCGTGCCGCTGTACGACTTCGGCGAGCTCGACGGCATGCTCTACATCGCCATGCGCATGGTCGACGGCGGTGATCTCGCCGGCTTGATCTCCGGCGGCCCGATCGCCCCTTCGCGCGCCCTGACGATGCTCGACCAGGTCGCGGACGCCCTCGACACGCTGCACAACCGTGGTCTGGTCCACCTCGACGTCAAGCCGGCGAACGTGCTCGTGACGAAGAAGGAGACCTCGCGCGAGCACGTCTACGTCGCCGACTTCGGGCTGACGCGGCGCGGCGCGACCGGGCACCGGACGCGCGGTGGCGACTTCCTCGGCTCGCCCACGTACGCGGCTCCCGAGCACCTGCGCGGGGAGCCGCTGGACGGGCGCACCGACCAGTACGCGCTGACGTGCGTCCTCTACGCCTGCCTCACCGGCAGCCCGCCGTTCAAGGGCGACGTCCCGACGGTGATCAAGGGACACCTCAACGGCGAGCCGCCCGCGATCTCCCGCGCCGTCGCGCTGCCGCCGGCGATCGACGAGGTGATCCGGCGCGGCATGGCCAAGAACCCGGCCGACCGCTACGCCAGCTGCATCGAGATGGTCGCGGCCGCGCGCCGCGCGCTCGGCCCGCTGGCGACGTCGGACACCCCGCCGGGTCCGCCGGGCTCCCATTCGGGCGGAATCCCCGCGCCGCAGCGTGCTGGTCAGGTACAACAAGGGCCGCACCAGAACAGCGCACCGCAGGGAGAGGGGGCCCCCGTGCACCCGTACGGAGGACAGCAGCAGCCCGGCTTCGGCCAGGGGCCCGGACCGCAGGGTCCGCAAGGCCAGCCGCCGCAGGGGCCGCCTCCGGGCTACGGCTACCCGCAGCAGGGACCTCCGCCGGGGATGCCGCCGCAGGGTCGGCCCCCGGGCTACGGCTACCCGCAGCAGCAGGGCATGCCGCCGCAGGGGCCACCGCACGGCTACGGCCCGCCCGGCGACCCGATGCGGCTGCGTCCCCCGATGCCCGCCGGCGGCGCGGGCGCGTTCCACCAGCCGAAGAGCAGCGGCGGCAAGAAGTGGATCTTCCTCGTCCTCGGCCTGGTGGTCGTCGCGGGCCTGGTCGTGGGCGCGATCTTCCTCTTCAGCGACGGCGGCAGCGGTGGTGGCGGCAGCCAGACGACGGCCCCGAACATCCCGGTCGGCCCGGGCGGCTCGCAGACCAGCGCGCCTTCGTCGTCGCTCAACGCGCCCCCGACGTCGATCAGCATCAAGCCGGGCAACTGATCGGGCGGCGCTGAGCAGGTCTTCTTGCACTCTCCCCCCGAGAGTGCTAAACACGAACCTGGCACTCGACGCCGTCGAGTGCCAAAGGTCGGGACGGTGAGGCTGGCCCCCACCCGGGTCCAGTCGTCCGTCGCGGGCACCGAGCCTGGCCGAGGAAAGAGTCCTGCTGCCGCCGCTGCAAGAACCACAGCGCGGCGGTGGCGCCCAATACCGGAGGACCACACCGCAATGGCCAAACTGATCGCGTTCGACGAGGACGCCCGCCGCGGTCTCGAGCGTGGCTTGAACATCCTCGCCGATGCCGTCAAGGTGACCCTCGGCCCGCGGGGCCGGAACGTCGTGCTCGAAAAGAAGTGGGGCGCGCCGACCATCACCAACGACGGCGTCTCCATCGCCAAGGAGATCGAGCTCGAAGACCCGTGGGAGAAGATCGGGGCCGAGCTCGTCAAGGAAGTTGCCAAGAAGACCGACGACGTCGCGGGTGACGGCACCACCACCGCCACCGTGCTCGCCCAGGCCCTGGTCAAGGAAGGCCTGCGCAACGTCGCGGCCGGCGCCGACCCCATCAGCCTGAAGCGCGGCATCGAGGCGGCCGTCGAGGCCATCACCGAGCAGCTGCACAAGGCCGCCGTCCAGATCGAGACCAAGGAGCAGATCGCTGCTACCGCCTCGATTTCGGCCGGCGACCGCACCATCGGTGAGCTGATCGCCGAGGCGCTGGACAAGGTCGGCAAGGAAGGCGTCGTCACCGTCGAGGAGAGCAACACCTTCGGTCTCGAGCTCGAGCTCACCGAGGGCATGCGCTTCGACAAGGGCTACATCTCGGGTTACTTCGTCACCGACCCGGAGCGCCAGGAAGCCGAGCTGGAGGACCCCTACGTCCTGCTCTTCGGCTCGAAGATCTCCACCGTCAAGGACGTGCTGCCGCTGCTGGAGAAGGTCATCCAGTCCGGCAAGCCGCTGCTGATCATCGCCGAGGACGTCGAGGGCGAGGCGCTGGCCACCCTGATCGTCAACAAGATGCGCGGCACCTTCAAGTCCGTCGCCGTCAAGGCCCCGGGCTTCGGTGACCGCCGCAAGGCGATCCTGCAGGACATCGCGATCCTGACCGGTGGCCAGGTCATCTCCGAGGACGTCGGCCTCAAGCTGGAGAACGCGGACCTGTCCCTGCTGGGCAAGGCCCGCAAGGCCGTCATCACCAAGGACGAGACGACCATCGTCGAGGGTGCGGGCGACGCCGACCAGATCCAGGGTCGCGTCAACCAGATCCGCGCCGAGATCGAGAACTCCGACTCGGACTACGACCGCGAGAAGCTGCAGGAGCGGCTCGCGAAGCTGGCCGGCGGCGTGGCCGTCATCAAGGCCGGCGCCGCGACCGAGGTCGAGCTCAAGGAGCGCAAGCACCGCATCGAGGACGCGGTGCGCAACGCCAAGGCCGCCGTTGAAGAGGGCATCGTCGCCGGTGGTGGCGTGGCCCTGATCCAGGCCGCCGAAGCCGCGTTCGCGGGCCTGAAGCTCGAGGGCGACGAGGCCACTGGTGCCAACATCGTCAAGGTGGCCGTCGAGGCCCCGCTCAAGCAGATCGCGATCAACGCCGGCCTCGAAGGCGGCGTTGTGGTGGAGAAGGTCAAGGGCCTGCCCCTGGGTCACGGCCTCAACGCCGCCACGGGTATCTACGAGGACCTGCTCGCCGCCGGCGTGCCGGACCCGACCAAGGTCACCCGCTCCGCGCTGCAGAACGCCGCGTCCATCGCGGCGCTGTTCCTGACCACCGAGGCCGTCGTGGCGGACAAGCCGGAGAAGGCTTCGGCCGCTCCCGCCGACCCGTCCGGTGGCATGGGTGGCATGGACTTCTGAGTTCGGCCGCTTCACCGGGAAAGCCCGGTCCGCTTCGGCGGGCCGGGCTTTTCTTTATGGCTTGGTGAAGAACCAGACAGCGTAAGCGCCGACGATCACAACGCCGAGGGCGAGCACGCCGAGGCCGCCGAGCCACGCGGTGCTCTTCCGGTCCGCTTCCAGCCCGACGACGATCGCGCCGATCCCGGTGAGCATGACCCAGATCGCCAGCCCCGCGGCGGTGTAGAGCACGAACTTGGCGGTCTTGACACCGTCGGTGTCACCGGCGGCCAGAACGGTGTAGGCGGCGAACGCTGTCAGCCCCAGCCCCGCGATCAGATACAACCCGCCCACGATCCCGACGACGACCTTCGCCGCCGTCCGGCCGGCGGTACTTCCGTGATCCACAGCCGCGAACCCTAACCCCTCGAACGGGATTCGCGGCGTGGTTTTGGGCCGCTCGGCCCAGCCGTATCGGCCGAACGGCCCGGACGTCCCCTTGGCGTCCGGGCCGTTCCCCTGTGCACCCCCGTCATCCGGCGGGCGCCGGTTCCCCCTGCGAACGGGCGCCCGCCCTCGCTCAGGAGTCTTCTTCGGGCGTCAGGATCGCGGCGGCGATGTAGACCGGGATGGCGATCCCGACCGACAGGAAGACCGCGGCGACGAGCCCGAGCCGCAGGACGTTCGCGTCGATGCCGAGGTAGGTGGCCCAGCCACCGCAGACGCCGGTGAGCATCTTGTCGGTACGGCTGCGGCGGACCTTCTTGGTTTCCGGGGTGTACACGCTGTTCGTCATGGCTCAATGTTCGCCCGGCGGGGGCACCGCCCACATCGGGAACGGCCCGGACCCCGACCCTGAACTCGCCCTCGGGGAAACCACTCAGGCCAGCGCGGTGACCCGGGCCAGCCGATCCCGCCAAGCCGCCTCGACCTCGGGCGGGGCCGCGTACGCCTCCGCGGGTGCCGGGGCCTGCCGCGGGACCGGGAGGTATCCGTCCACAGGAGACAGTGATTCCGCGCAGACGTCGCCGGTCAGAAGCGAAATCGTGCCCAGTCCACAAGCGAATCCGAGTTCGGGGAGGGCGCCGGCCAGTGCCAGGCCCGCGGCCAGGCCCACGCTCGTCTCCACCGCCGAGGACACCACGCACGGCAGCCCGCACGCCTCGGCGACCTCCAGCGCCCGCCGGACGCCGCCGAGGGGGGCGACCTTCAGGACCGCGATGTCCGCCGCTCCGGCGACCGCCACCTTCAGCGGGTCCTCCGCGCGGCGGATCGACTCGTCCGCGGCGATCCGGACGTCCACCCGGCGCCGGACCGCGGCCAGGTCCTCGATCGACGGGCACGGCTGCTCCGCGTACTCCAGGCCGCCCGCCGCCTTGTCGAGGTCCGCGATCGCGCGCACCGCCGTTTCGACGTCCCACGCCATGTTCGCGTCGACGCGGATCGCCCCGCCGGGGCCGAGCGCGTCGCGGACCGCCTCGACCCGCGCGCAGTCGTCCGCCAGGGAGACGCGCGGATCGGCGACCTTCACCTTCGCCGTCCGGCAGCCGGACGCGCGGACCAGCTCGTGCGCCTTCTCCGGCCCGACCACCGGCACCGTCGTGTTCACCTCGACCCGGTCGCGGACCGGCGCGGGCCAGCCGGCTTCGGTCGCCTCCAGCGCCGCCCGCAGCCACGGCACGCTCTCGGCGTCGGAATAGTCGACGAACGGGCAGAACTCGCCCCAGCCCGCGGGGCCGTGCAGCAGCACGCCCTCACGGACGGTGATGCCGCGGAACCGGGTGCGCAGGGGGATCGCGTAGACCTTCATCGAGGCCGATCATGCCACCGTCCCGGGTTTGGCAAACAAGTGCCGAACTGCGCGTTTCCGGTCAGAATGACTCCGTGGTCCTCGATTTCCGCGTGCTGGGTCCGGCCGAGGTCACGGCCGACGGCCGCCCGGTACCGCTCGGGGGCAGCCGGCCGCTGATCGTCTTGGCCGGCCTTCTGCTGCGCGCGAACCGGGTCGTGCCGGTCGACGAGCTGGGCCGCTGGCTGTGGAACGACGACCGCCGCCGGTCCAAGGGCGCGCTCCAGACGTACGTGCTGCGCCTGCGCCGGGCGCTGGGCGACCAGGTCGCGATTCGCACCGAGAGCGGCGGCTACCTGATCGAGCTCGACGACGACCTGCTCGACCTGACCCGGTTCCGCGCGCTGGCCGTCCGCGGAAAGGCGGCGATGGACCGCGGCGAGAGCCGCCGGGCGGCCGCGCACTTCGCCGAGGCGCTCGGGCAGTGGCGCGGCCCGGCGCTGCTGAACGTCGAGTCCGACGCGCTGCACCGCGACGAGGCCGGGCAGCTGGCCGAGGAACGGCTGCGCGTGCGCGAGCAGTGGGCGGACGCGCTGCTCGACGTCGGCGAGTATGGCACCGTCGTCCCCGAGCTGGCCCGGCTGACCAGGGAGAATCCGCTCCGGGAGCGGCTGCACGAGCAGCTGATGATCGCGCTGTACCGGTCGGGCCGCCAAGCCGAGGCGCTGGCGGTGCACCGCCGGATCAGCGACGTGCTGGCCGACGAGCTCGGGCTCGACCCCGGGCCGTCGCTGCAGCGCACCCGCCAGGCGATCCTCACCGGTGCCGACGGCGACACCGCCCCCGCGCTGGCGCGCTACCGGCTCGGCGTCGATCCGCAGGTGCCGCACCAGCTGCCCGCCGACCTGCGGACCTTCTCCGGGCGCGAGTGCGACCTCAAGGCGTTGCACGCGCTGCTGCCGGAGGCGGCCGACGCCGGCACGTCGACGCCGATCGCGTCCGTCGAAGGCATGGGCGGCATCGGCAAGACGACGCTGGCGGTGCACTTCGCGCACGAGATCGCCGACCGGTTCCCCGGTGGGCAGGTCTACTTCAACCTGCGCGGCTACGGACCCGGCGAGCCGGTCGAGCCGGCGGCGGCGCTGGAGGCCATGCTCACCGCGCTCGGCGTGCCGTGCGAGGCGATCCCCGGCGACCTCGACGGCCGCGCGGCGAGCTGGCGGACGCACACGGCCGGGCGGCGGCTGCTGGTCCTGCTCGACAACGCCAACCGCACCGAGCAGGTGAGCCCGCTGCTGCCGGGGCCGGGTTGCCTGGTGCTGGTCACCAGCCGCTGGCAGCTGCGTGCGCTCGTCGCGACGCACGGCGCGCGCCGGATCGCGCTGGAGGAGTTCGGCGACGAGGACGCCGTCGCGCTCCTGGCGTCGACCATCGGGTTCGACCGGGTCGCCCGCGATCCGGCGGCGGCCGAGCGGTTCGTGCGCTACTGCGGCGGGCTGCCGCTGGCGATCCGGATCCTCGCCGTGCGCGCGGCGCAGTTCCCCGACCTGCCGCTCGACGAGTTCGTCGGCTCCCTCGACAGCGATCTGCTCGGTTCGTTCGACCTCGCCGACGGCGAAGGCACCAACATCCGATCGGTGTTTTCCTACTCCTACCAGGCACTGCAGCCGTCGACGGCCCGACTGCTGCGGCTGCTCGGGCTGCTCACCGGCGTCGACTTCACCGCACCGGCGGTGGCCGCGGTCGCCGGGCTGGACGTCACCGCGACCCGGCCGATGCTCGAAACCCTGGCCGCCGCGCACCTGCTCGCCCAGCCGCGGCCGGGCCGCTACCAGTTCCACGACCTCATCCGGGCGTACGCGGGTGAAGCAGCTTCGCAGGTGGACTCGGCTTCGCAGCGTGACGCCGCTTTGGACCGGCTGCTGAGCTGGTACCTGGCATCGGCGCTGAACGCGTCACGGCTGATGCGGCCGGAGCGCTACTACCGGCTCTTGGAGCTCGACGACATCGAGGGCGGGCTGACGTTCGGTTCGTACCACGAGGCACTGGACTGGTTCGGCGAGGAGTGCGGCAACCTCATCGCCGCGGTGCACCTGGCGCGGCACCGGGATCGCGACGACGTCTGCTGGAAGCTCGCCTGGCTGCTGCAGAGTTATTTCGTGACGCGCTCGCGGCTCGACGACTGGCGGTCGGTGTTCGCGGTGGCGCTCGAAGCCGCGCGGGCGAGCGGCCACCGGCCCGGCGAAGCGGGGATCTTGAGCGGGCTCGGCGTCGTCAACGGCGTCGCCCGCCAGTACGCCGAGTCCCGGCGCTACCTGGAGCAGGTGCTCACGATCCAGCGCGAGCTCGGCGCGCGCGAGGGTGAGGCGCGGGCGCAGTACAACCTGGCGATGGCGGCGCACAACCTCGAAGACTGCGCTTGGGCGTACGAACACGGTGTGCAGGCGCTGGAGATCGTCCGCGAGCTGGGGCTGGGGCACTTCGAGGCGAGCGTGCTGCGGGCGCTGGGCGACATCTGCACGTCGATGGGCGATCACGAGCAGGCGCTGCGCCTGGCCGACGCGGCGCTGGCGATTCTCGACCCGGACGGGCGGCCGGTGGACACGCGGTTCACCCAGCACACGCGCGGGTTGGCGCTGATCGGCCTCGGCCGGCTCGAGGAAGGCATCGCGTGCATCCGCGATTCGGTGGAGATGTTCTTCGCCATGGGCGAGCAGTACGAGGCGGCGGACGTGCTGGCCCAGCTGGGCACGATCCACCTCCGCCACGGCGACGCGGCGCTGGCCCGCGAGTGCTGGCTCCGATCGGTGCGGTTGCTGACTGAGCTGGGTCACCCGGACGCGGACGACGTCCGCGCCAAGCTGGCGGCGTTGGTGGTGGCGTGAGCCTCCGGATCCGGACGGCTCACGTGCCGACCCCCAGCGGCAGCACGCAAGCCGGTCCGGCCCGCACGCCCACCCAAGCCGAGGGCGCTCACTGTCCACTCACTGTCGCGTGATCGGGGCAACCCCAAGCAGGTCGGCGAGGCATTCGGCGTTCCGGGGAGCCTCCACTTTGACGTCGTTGTCGAAGTAGACGTGCACATCACGCCGTCCGCCGTCGTGCCATTCCCGGATTTTCCGGGCCCACTTGCGCAGGGCTTGGTCGGAGTAGCCGCTGACGTAGAGCTCTTCGTCGCCGTGCAGCCGGACGTAGGCGAAGTCGGCGGTCTGGTCTTCGAGGAACGGCCACTTCCCGGCGGTATCGGCGACGACGAGGGCGATGCTGTGTTCTGTCAGGAGCTCCTTGGCGGCGGGCTCGGCGAAGCTGGGATGCCGGACTTCCAAGGCGTGCTGCAGGGGCCTTTTTGCGCCGGCTTCGAGGTAGGGCGTGCCTTTCAGCTTGTCGTCGTGCTTCGTAGCCAGCTGGGCGGCGTCGGTGGTGGTGCGGGGAAGCAGGGCGAAGAAGTTCTCGAGCCGATCGGGATCGAAGGCCAGCCGCGGCGGCAGCTGCCAGAGGAAGGGACCCAGTTTCGCACCGAGGGCGAGGACGCCGGAGGCGTAGAAGTTCGCGAGGGCGGTCTCGACGTCGCGAAGCTGCTTCATGTGCGTGATGAAGCGCCCACCCTTGACGGCGAAGAGGAAGTCGGCAGGGGTTTCGTCGAACCAGGCCCGGTAGCGCTCGGGGCGCTGGAGGGAGTAGAAGGAGCCGTTGATTTCGACGGCGTTCATCCGCCGCGAGAGGTATTCGAGTTCCCGCCGTTGCGCGAGCTTGGGTGGGTAGAAGACCCCGCGCCACGGGGGATAGCGCCACCCAGAGGTACCGATCCGGATCTCGGCGATCGCTCTCACCGCCTTTCCGCGAAAGGTGATTCCCGCTCGCTTGCCCGGCCAAACACGCCCGCGGCCGGACGAGCGGACCGGAGGTTGGGACAGTCGACCCAACTTGGCGGACGCGCGTCTTACGGGGCCTTTGAAGTGGTGGGTCAAGTGGTGGCCTCCCCGAGGGGTGGTGTGGTTGTGGTGTCCCGGATGCCAGCCGGTTCCGGCGCGGACGCAGATTCGGCAGGCCGATTCGGCCGAACCGCGACGCAGGGGGAGCGGATTGAGGCGGCCAAGCCGGCTGCGCCCCGACCCTGGCCCCCCGGGGGCTCGCGGCTCCCGGCTCGCCGCCCACTCGAGCCCCGGCCCACCCACGCCCGGCCCGGCCTCGGCTCGCGACCCGCCCAAGCGCCGGCCCCTCCCCTGCTCCGGCTGGTGGCCCCCCGGCCCCCAAGCCCGGCCCCCGCCCCGGCCTCAGCCCTGGGGCAGGCTCTCAGCCCGTTCCCTGGTCCCGGCTCGCGGCCCCCGGCCGCCAAGCCCAAGCCCCGGCCCCCAAGCCCCGGCCCCGGCCTCAGCCCCGGCTGGGCCCTCAGCCCCGCTCCCCGGTCCCGGCTCGCGGCCCCCGGCCCCCAAGCCCCGGCCCCGGCCTCAGCCCCGGCTGGGCCCTCAGCCGCGCTCCCCGGCTCGCGGCCCCGGCCACCAAGCCCGGCGCAAGCCCCGGCCCCGCTCCCCGGCCCACGCAAGGCCGACCCATCCCTCACGCCCAGGAAAACCGCCAGTGCCGCGACTGCACCAACCCCGACGCGTACTCCCGCAGATTCCCCGGCTGGCCCGCGAACGTAGGCAAACTGAACGCCCGGTGCTCCGCAGCCACCGTCAACGCCCGGGCCTGGTTCCGCGGCGGTGCCGCCACCGACAACTCGATCGCGTCGAACCCGAGCACCACCAGCGTGGCGCCGAACCTGTCCTCCCAGCTGCGCAGCACCGCCGACAGCTCCGCCACCTGGTCCGTGCACTTGATCATCCCCGTCCAGCCCAGCAGGGCGGGGATGTCGGCCGGGCGCTCTGTCTGCACCAGACCGAGCCGGTGCGGGGCTCGGGTGGCCAGAATCGAGCCGGTGTTGCCTGCCTCCGCCAGCGGGTCGGACCTGCGCGGGCTGCGCTTGGCCAGTCCCGGGAAGCGCGCGCCGAACGGCCTCAGGCAAGCGCCGCTGCAGCAAGACGTGTCCCACCAGCGGGACAGGGCGTCCGCCGGGTCGGCCGTGGCCACCCGGTGGCCGGCCGGGGCCAGCCTGCCTCGGTCGTCGATCCAGTCCTCGCCGTTCGCCGCGAAGCGCTGGTCGTGGGGGATCAGCACCGGCCACAGGCCGGACCGTTCGAACTCGGCCACGCAGCCGAGGTAGCGCTCGGGCCGGGTCAGCGGCAGGTCGGACACCCACAACCGGCCGTGCCACGACCCCGGTGGGAGGGTCTGGACCGGCGGTGCGGGCGTACCGGGGCGGAGCGGTGCGATCGTCATGGACGTCCCCTCGAACTTGTGTTCGGTTGCTGCATGTCGAACAGTAGTTCGATGGTCCGACAATTTCCAGTACCACGCCCGCTCATCCGTTCGAGTGAATCGGGGAATCCGCAGGTCAGAGCCCTGTCCGCGACTCCTGTGGCGGAAGTTGTTCCTGTGACGATTCGCTAGGCCGAACGAGTCCGGCGCGCGCGCAACCGGACCAGGACGAACACGCCCGCCGCCACCGCCAGCGCCGCCAGCACGGCGTACTGGAACACCGACGCGTACTGGTCGACCAGCGACCAGCTCTCGCCCAGCAGGTACCCGGCCACGACGAACACCGTGTTCCACAGCAGGCTGCCCGCCGTGGTCAGCAGGAGGAACCGGCCGAACGGCATGCGTTCGACGCCGGCGGGCAGGGAGATCAGGCTGCGGAAGATCGGCACCATCCGCCCCAGGAACACGGCCTTGCCGCCGTGCCGGGCGAACCACGCCTCCGTCCGGTCGAAGTCGCCGGCGCCCATCAACGGGATGCGAGCCACGAGCGCGCGGGTGCGGTCGCGGCCGAGCAGCGCACCCAGCCAGTAGACGATCACCGCGCCGGCCAGCGAGCCCAGCGTCGTCCAGAACAGCGCGCCGAGGAGCGTGAACGCGCCCCGGCTCGCGGAAAACCCGGCGAGCGGGAGCACCAGTTCGCTGGGGATCGGCGGGAACAGGTTGTCCAGCCCGACGATGATGGCGGCGCCGGGTCCGCCGAGCGCGTCGATGAGCCCGACGGCCCAGCCGGCCAGCCCGGTCATCGGTTCGGCGGAGGTGGCGGTGGTGGTCAGCAGAAAGTCCATGCCTCGAACGTAGGAATTCTCGGGCGGGAGCACATTGCTGAACACCACCCGGAAACATTGCGGAAAACCGCAATACCCAAAGATCCCGCGCTCGCTAACCTGAAGTCGTGATCATCTGGGCTGCACGCACCACAGCGGGCGTCGGCCTCGGCGCGCTCACCGCGATCGCCGAGGTGCTGTACGTCCTGCTGAGTGCGCCCCTGCTCGTCGTTCCCGCGACGCGCGAGGCCGTCCTGCGCGGCGCCCGGAAGCTCACCGAAGTCGAACGCATTCGGCTGGACCGGTTCTTTGACAACTACAACGATGACGATTACGACGGCCGCCGGGCGCTGCAGTACCTTTTCCCGCGCATCCTCGTCGGCCTGCTCGGGCTGGGCGTCTGGGCCTGCCTCGCCGGCGGGGTCGTGACGGCCGTGTTCTACGGACGGCAGCTGGTCACCGGACGTGCACCCGGTGGGCAGGGTGCCGGAACGGTCGCCGGCTGGCTACTGGTCGCCGCGCTCGCGGCGCTCGCGGTGTTCCTCTGCTGGCAGGGCATGGCCGGCGTCGCCGCGCTGGACCAGTGGCTGGCCAAGCGATTCCTCGGCCCGAGCTTCCGGACGATCGTGGAGCGCCGGATGTCATACCTCTTCAGCACCCGCGCGGAAGTCGTCGAGGCGGTGAACGGTGAACGCCGCCGCATCGAGCGCGACCTGCACGACGGGGTGCAGCAACGGCTCGTCGCGCTGGGCCTGCTGCTGGGCCGGGCCCGGCGCACGGGGAACACCGAACTGGTCCGGCAGGCCCACGAGGAAGTGCAGGAGGCCTTGCGGGAGCTGCGCGAGGTCGCCTGGTACGTGTATCCGATCGCGCTCGACGAAGGCGGTCTCGACACCGCTCTCGAGTCCCTGGCCGAACGAGCGACGATCCCGGTCGAGGTGCGGTACTCGTTGTCCTTGTGGAAACCCTCGCTCCAGGTGGCCACCGTCATCTACTTCGTGGCGTCGGAGGCCGTCACCAACGCGACCAAGCACTCCGGCGCGACGCGGATCACGATCGACGTCCGCCTCCTCGGCCGGGAGATGGTGGTGGAGATCGGCGATGACGGCTCGGGTGGTGCACAGGCCGTCGGCACCGGCGGGCTCAGCGGGCTGGCGCGGCGCGTGGCGGCGGCGGACGGGGAGTTCAGCGTGGACAGTCCGATCGGCGGCCCGACGGTCGTGCGGGCGGCGCTGCCGTGCGGGTGATCCTGGCGGAGGACTCGACGCTGCTGCGTGAGGGCCTGGTGCGGCTGCTGGCCGAGGAAGGCCACGACGTCGTCGCCGCGGTCGGCGACGGTGAAGCACTCATCGCGGCCACCGAGCAGGAGCGGCCCGACGTCGTCGTCACCGACGTGCGGATGCCGCCGACCCACACCGACGAAGGGCTGCGCGCCGCCCTCGAGATCCGGGAGAAGTGGCCGGGAATCGGAGTGCTCGTCCTCTCCCAATACGTCGAGAAGCGGTACGCCGCCCAGCTGATCAGCGGCGACCGCGGCCGCGTGGGCTACCTGCTCAAGGACCGCGTGGCCCAGGTCGGCGAGTTCCTCGACGCCCTGGAGCGGGTCGCCGGAGGCGGCGCCGCCTTCGACCCGGAAGTGGTGCGGCGGCTGGTGGCCCGCACGTCCCACGAGGACGCGCTGGGCCGGCTGACCCCGCGCGAGCGAGACGTCCTGGAGAAGATGGCGCAGGGCCACACGAACGCGAGCATCGCGCAAGCGCTGTACCTCTCGCAGAGCTCGGTCGAGAAGCACGCGAACGCGATCTTCGACAAGCTCGACCTGCTCCAGGGGGCCGGCTACAGCCGCCGGGTGCTCGCCGTCCTGCGTTACCTGGACTCGTGACCGGCCGCCGCCGGCCAGAGCCGTCGGCCGGCAGGAGCCCCACGGCAAGATGACCCACTGGATCGAAGGGGGCGAACGTGGTCGACCGGTACGGGCGATCCGAGCTGCACTACTGCGCACTGGACGGCGACAGTGCGCAGGCGCGGGCACTGCTCGCCGCGGGGCACGATCCCGACGTGGGCGACCACCAGGGCTTCACCCCGCTGCACTTCGCCGCGCAGCAGGGGAACCTCGCGGTGGCCGCGGTGCTGCTGGACGCGGGCGCCCAGGTCGACCCGGTCAACGGGTACGGGAATTCGCCCCTGTTCACGGCGGTGTTCGCCTACCGAGGCCGTGGCGACCTCATCGAGCTGCTCCGGCGGCACGGCGCCGACCCGCGCCAGGCCAACACCTCCGGGCAGACGCCGGCCGGCCTGGCGCGGCTCATCGCGAACTATGACGTCGAGAAGTTCTTCACCGACGTCGGCTGAACGGGCTCAGAGCGGCCGGAGCAGGTCGTCCGCGTCCACGATGTGGTACGCGTAGCCCTGCTCCGCGAGGAACCGCTGCCGGTGCGCCGCGTACTCCGTGTCCACCGTGTCGCGGGAGACGATCGAGTAGAAGTGCGCCTGCCGCCCGTCACCCTTCGGGCGCAGCAATCGCCCGAGCCGCTGGGCCTCCTCCTGCCGAGAGCCGAACGTGCCGGAGATCTGGATCGCCACCGAGGCTTCCGGCAGGTCGATCGAGAAGTTGGCGACCTTCGACACCACCAGCGTCTTGATCTCGCCGCGGCGGAACTTGTCGAACAGCTCTTCGCGCTCCTTGTTGCGGGTCGCGCCCTGGATCACCGGGGCGTCGAGCTCGTCGCCGAGCATCTCCAGCTGGTCGAGGTACGCGCCGATGACCAGCGTCGGCTCGCCCGCGTGCTTGGCCACGATCGACTTGATCACCGGGGTCTTCGTCAACGCCGTGGCCGCCAGCTTGTACCGCTCGTCGGCCTCGGCCGTGGCGTACTCGAGCCGCTCGGCGTCGGTCAGCGTCACGCGGACCTCGGTGCACTCCGCCGGGGCGATCCAGCCCTGCGCCTCGATGTCGCGCCACGGCACGTCGTAGCGCTTCGGGCCGATCAGCGAGAACACGTCGCCCTCGCGGCCGTCCTCGCGCACCAGCGTCGCCGTCAGGCCGAGGCGCCGGCGCGACTGCAGGTCCGCCGTCATCCGGAACACCGGTGCCGGCAGCAGGTGGACCTCGTCGTAGACGACCAGGCCCCAGTCGCGGGAGTCGAACAGCTCCAGGTGCCGGTACTCGCCCTTGGTCTTGCGGGTGATCACCTGGTAGGTGGCGATGGTGACCGGCCGGATCTCCTTCTTCTCCCCGGAGTACTCGCCGATCTCCTCCTCGGTCAGCGACGTCCGCGCGATCAGCTCGCGCTTCCACTGCCGGCCGGCGACCGTGTTCGTCACCAGGATCAGCGTCGTGGCCTGCGCGCGAGCCATCGCCGCCGCGCCGACCAGCGTCTTCCCGGCGCCACACGGCAGCACGACCACGCCCGAGCCGCCCGCCCAGAACGCCTCCGCGGCCATCCGCTGGTAGTCGCGCAGGTGCCAGTTCTGCTCGTCCAGGGCGATCGGGTGGGCTTCGCCGTCGACGTACCCGGCCAGGTCCTCGGCCGGCCAGCCGACCTTCAGCAGCGCCTGCTTCAGCCGCCCGCGCTCGGACGGGTGCACGATGATGGTGTCCTCGTCGATCCGGGCACCCAGCATCGGGCTGATCTTCTTGTTCCGGACGACCTCGGCCAGCACCGCGCGGTCGGTGGTCGACATGACGAGCCCGTGCGCGGGGTGGTTGGCGATCTGCAGCCGCCCGAACCGGCCCATGACGTCGACGACGTCGATCAGCAGCGGCTGCGGCACCGGGAAGCGCGAGTACGTGGTCAGGGCGTCGACGACCTGTTCGGCGTCGTGGCCGGCGGCACGCGCGTTCCACAAGGCCAGCGGCGTGATCCGGTAGGTGTGGATGTGCTCCGGCGCGCGTTCGAGCTCGGCGAACGGGGCGATCGCGACGCGCGCGTCACCGGCCTGGGGGTGGTCGACCTCCAAGAGCACGGTCTTGTCGGACTGGACGATCAGCGGGCCATCAGTCACAACTACTGTTATACGTGGCTCGCTCCGGCCCGCCCCCGTCGCGGGTCGCCGGTGGGACGATTTGCCGAGGGGATCACTGGAGGGCACGTTGACCACACCACCGTTCGACGACAACCCGTTCCGGTCGCCGGGCTACGCGCAGCCCGCGCCGATGCCGCCGGTACCGGGGCCGCAGCCGATTCCGCACTGGTTCACCACGAAGGTGCGGATCACGCTGGTCGCGTGCGTCGTCGCCGCGCTGGGCCTGGGCGTTCTGGGCGCGATGGGCGTCTACTGGGTCGACCGCAGCGGGCCGCCGTCGAACGGCGACTGCCTGTACCTGACGCGCGAGGGAGCCGGCAAGCTCGCCTACCACCGCGTCGGCTGCTCCGCGAACAACGCGACGTACAAGGTCGAGAACACCTACCGCGGGACCATCACGTGCGCCTCCGGCGACTACGTGCGGTTCCGGCTGGGCTCGGGCACCGGCCAGACGCTCTGCCTGGCCCTGAACGTCAAGGCCGGTGACTGCCTGCGCGACGTCGACGACGAGAGCACGATCGGCAAGGTCTCCTGCACCGACCCGGCGGCGCAGGAGCGCGTCGAGATCCTCTCCGGCTTCGGCCGCGACGACAAGTGCGAAGGCGCCGACGACGTGTTCAGCTACGCCGGCCCGCCGTCCCGCACGGTGTGCCTGATCAAGACCGGGGAAAACATCTGACCGGACCCGTCACCCTCAGTATCCGGTCCGCTCCGGGAGCAGGCTCTGGACGTCGAGGCGGTTCGCCAGTTGCCCGGAGTTGTGCATCAGGTCGGCGACGCGCTGCAGCCGGATGCCGTTGAGCGACGCCGGGTACGAGCCGAGCGAGATCAGCGCCGCTGTCGTCGCGTCGATGTCGGAGAACTTCGGCAGCGCGTCACGCACGATCGCCGGGTCCGTCGCGCTCTGCTGAGCCGTGCCCAGCGCGGTGCGGAACGTCCGGAGGGTGCGGGGGTTGGCCTGCGCGAACGGCTTCGCCGCCGCGTAGCCGGAGAGCGGGAAGTCGAGCGTCGAACCGCGGGCGCCGTCGGCCAGGATGTGCGCGCCGAGGTCCTTTTCGGCGCGGGTGATGTACGGCTCGATCATCAGCGCGGCGTCGGCGTCGCCCGCCTGCAGCGCCTGCGGCATCCGGTCGAACGGAATGGCCGTGAACTTGATCTTCGCTTGGTCCACGCCCGCGGTGACCAGCACCGAACGCGCGACGAGCGCGCCGACGTCGTCGAGCATGTTCACCGCGATCTTCGGCGACCGCTTCGCCGTCGGCACGGTGTAGTCCGAGTCCGGCAGTGTGACCAGGGCCATCGTGTTGGGGCCGGCGGTGTAGGCCTCGCCCTGCAGCTGCAACGCCGTCCCGCCGGCCGCGGCGCGGAACATCGCAATGTCGGAGGCGAAGGTGACGTCGAGGTCGCCGGCGGCCAGTTTCGCGAGCCCGTCGTCGGCGCCGAGTTCCACGAGCTGCAGGTTCAGCCCGGCGGAGCCGAACTTCCCGGCCGCGACGGCGATCCGCAGCGGGGCCGTGTCGATGGCGTTGCCCACACCGACGCGCAGGGTGGTCCGCTCCAGCGGCGGCGGGGCCGCGGGGGTGCCGGAAGAGAACACGCTGCACCCCGCGGTCGCCAGGAGCGCCGCTACCAGCGGAATCAACCGTCCGCGTCTGATCATGAACCTTCACCTACCGCGAGAATCTGGTTCTCGTGCTGGATCGTATGGTCCGCGCCCCATACGATCGCGGGCAGGGCCGTATCGTGCCAGCGCGGCTTTCGGATCTTCATGGGGCGGGCTACCGTTCAGTAGGTTCGAGGTGTCGTTCGATCCGCGGGTTCCCGCCCGCGGCGGAAAAGGAAACCAGGTGACCCGTCGCAACAAGCGTCCCCGCAAGGGCGGCGACGCGGCGGATCCGCGTCCGGCGGGCGGCCGCTGGCGGTTGCGGAACTGGCGTCTCGGCACGAAGCTCTTCGCCGTCCTCCTCATCCCGGCGCTGGCCGTGATCGCGCTCGTCGGCCTGCGGATCAGCTCCGACCTGCGCGACGCCCGGCAGCTGGCCGAGTTCGCCACGCGCGGCCGCGTCGACAGCACGGTCGCCGAAGCCTTGCACGAGCTGCAACGCGAGCGCGACCTCACCGTCCGGTTCGTCGCCCAGAACCGCCAAAGCGACACCGCGGACCTGACCGCCCAGCGCAACCGCGTCGACCAGGCCATCGGCGGGTTCGAGCGGACCCTCGCCGAGAGCAAGGCGCGGCTGGACGCGAACGCCGCGGAAAGCCTGCAGCAGACCGACGACCGCCTGCGCGTGCTCGGTGGCCTGCGGTTTTCCGCGGAACATTCGGCGTTCCCCGCCGACGCCGTGCTGCGCTCCTACAGCGAGCTGATCTCCGGGCTGCTCGACATCAGCGACTCCGCCGCCGCGGACGTCGCCGACCCGGAGCTCGCGCGGATGCGGCTGGCGGGCAACGCGCTCGCCCGGATCAAGGACCAGATGTCGGTCAAGCGGGCGGTGATGGCCGAGGCGCTCGCGTCGGGCACCCTGAACCGCGACCGCACGCGCGCTCTGCTCGGCGCGGAAGCCGAACTGGACGCCGCGCGCAACGACTACCGCACCTTCGCCACCCCCGACCAGCAGCGGATGTACGACGACACGGTGATCGGCCTGGTCGTCGACATCGGCAACGACATGGTCGAATCCGCGCTCACCCGCACCGAAAACGGCCAGAACCTCTCGGGTCTCGACCCGAACCAGTGGGACACCTCGGCAACGCACACGGTGAACCTCGCCCACCAGGTGCAGCAAGCGCTGCTGGTCCAGTTGCAGGAACGCACGGACACCCTGGCGGCGCAAGCCCGTACGGCCGCGCTGTGGGACGGCGGTGTCGTCCTCGGCGTCCTGCTCGTCGCCGGTGTGCTGTCGGTGGTCATCGCGCGATCCCTGTTGCGCCCCTTGCGGATCCTGCGCCGGACGGCACTGGAAGTGGCCGAGCACCGGCTGCCCGCGGCCGTGCAGAACCTGCTCACCGATCCCGAGCCCGCGCCCGAGAACCTGCGGAAACGGCTCGCCGTCGCGCCCGTGCCGGTGTTCACGCGCGAAGAGCTCGGCCAGGTGGCGCGCGCGTTCGACGCGGTGCACGGCGAGGCTGTCCGGCTCGCGGGCGAACAGGCCATGTTGCGCGAGAACGTCAACGCGATGTTCGTCAACCTCTCGCAGCGCAGCCAGGACCTCGTCGAACGGCAGCTGTCGGTGCTCGACCGGATGGAGGCCGGCGAGCAGGACCCGGACACCCTCGCCGGGCTGTTCGAACTCGACCACCTCGCGACGCGGATGCGGCGCAACAGCGAAAACCTGCTGGTGCTCTCCGGCCAGGACTCCGCGCGGGAGGACGCCGGCCCGGTGGCGGCCGACGAGATCATCGGCGCCGCGCTCTCGGAGGTCGAGGACTACCAGCGGATCGAGCTCGGCCCGGCGCCGCAGGTCGCGGTCCGCGGTGAGGCCGTCAACGACCTCGTGCACGTCGTTTCGGAGCTGCTGGAGAACGCGACGCGCTACTCCGCCGACGAGACGGTCACCGTGGCGAGCGCCGAAACCCACGACGGCGACTGGCAGATCGAGATCATCGACCACGGTGCCGGCATGCCGCAGGCGGAGATCGACCGCACCAACGCGCGGCTCGCGAACCCGCCGGACGTCGACGTCGAGGTGTCGCGCCGGATGGGCCTGTTCGTCGTCGCGACGCTGGCCACGCGCCACCACATCGACGTCAGCCTGAGCGCGGGCGCGGACTCCGGGCTGGTCGCGACCGTGCTGGTGCCGGCGGCCCTGATCGTCGAGCTGCCGCCGATGCCGGCACCGCCGCCGCCCGCCGAGCCGGCCGCCGCCCCGGAACCGGAGCTACTGGCGCCGCTCGCCCCGCTGACGCCGCCGGAGCCCGAACCCGAGCCGGAGCCGGAAGAGCTGTCGCCGCCGTCGATCGAGGCCGGGCCGCCGCGCCGGGCCCCGGTGGTGGCCCGCGACCACGCGCCGGAGTGGCCGACCGTGGACGAAGAGGCTCACCTGGACCTCGACGCCCCGACCGAGCGAATGCCCGCCTACCGCGACGTCCTGTCCCGGTGGTTCGACGCCTCCGCTGCACCCGAACAGCCGCGGAAGCCGGCGGAGCCGCGCCCGGTCGCCGAAGAGCCACGGGCGGTCGAGCCCCAGCCACGGCACGCGCTCACCACGCGACCGCCGATCCGCGAGCCGCAACCGGCACCGGCCCCGCCGCAACCGGCCCCGCCACTGGCACCGCAACCGCAACCAGTGCCCCAACCGCAATCGGCACCGGCGCCCCAACCGCAATCGGCGTCGGCCCCGCCACTGGCACCGCAGTCGCAACCGGCCCCGGCACCGGCGCCACAACCGGCTCCGGCCCCGGCGCCACGACCGGCTCCGGCCCCGGCGCCACAACCACAGCCGGCCCCGCCACCGCCGCCCCCACCGGCCCTCGCGCCGCCATCGGCTCCGGTGGCCGTCGCGCCCGCGCGCACGCCGGACGACGAAGACACCGAACCGCGGCTGACGCCCGTCGCGCCGCCCGCCGCGATCGAGCCCGCGTACGAATGGCCGACCCCGGCCGAACTGGAGCAAGAGGACGGTGCGGAGGACACCTGGCCGTTCCTGCAGCCACTGGATTCCGCGGCCAGCCCGGGAGCGGTGCCGGAACAGCGGCCGATACTCTCTCTTTCCCCGGAAGCGGTGCGCGAGCGGATGACGAGCCTTCAAGGCGGCTTCCGGCGAGGGCGGCACGCGAGGGGAGACGACACCCGGAACCAGTGAAACGGATGAGGCATGAGCTCGAAGACGCCCCTGCTGGAAGTGATCGCGCTGGACGCGGCGGACGCCGAAGGCGCGCAGGCGGGCGGGGCCGACCGCCTCGAACTGGTTGCGGACATGGCGCAGGACGGCCTGACGCCGTCCGTCGAAACGCTGCGTGACGTGCTTTCGACGACCGACCTCCCGGTGCGGGTCATGCTGCGGGACAACGGTTCCTTCGCCGTCGGCGACCTGGAAGGGCTGCGCGCGGACACCGCCCGGCTGATCGACGCGGGCGCCCGGGAGTTCGTCTTCGGCTTCCTCAACGTCGACAGCGAGATCGACCTCGACGCTTGCGAGGCGCTGATCAAGGAGGTCGACGGCCTGCCCTGGACGTTCCACCGCGCCATCGACCGCACGCGCGATCCGTTGCGCGCGTACGACCAGCTGGCCTCGCTCGGCTGTGACACCGTGCTCGCCGCCGGTCACCCGAACGGCGTGGCGAGCGGCCTTTCGGTGCTGCAGCGGCTCGCGCAGCGCGACGGCGGGCCGGAACTGCTCGTCGGCGGCGGCCTGCGCGCCCAGCAGGTCCACCTCCTGCGCGCGGGGGGAGTACGGGGATTCCACGTCGGCAGCGCGGTGCGGCCCGGCGGCTGGCAGGCGCCCGTGGACGCCGGAACCGTGCGCACCTGGGTCGACCTCGTCAAATCCTGATCGACTACGTGAATTCCACGGAGAATCGGCGGAGTAAAACGGTTTCCGCCGATGTTTTTGCGTGCCGGCGACAATCGTGACCCGGCACCTGAAATTGCATCCGTCTCGTGCACTGTCGCGCGCGGAGTTGCGCGTGCGGCTGCACGGTCGGTTCCGCTTTTGACCTGGTTGGTGGCTGAATCGGCGGCATCTGCCGGTTATCGTTGGCGAAGTCGGGCGCGGTCGGCGGTGACCACTGTCGATCCCCGGCTAATTCGACACCCCGGCCCCCGGTGTCATCAATCGTCTGGAATGTACAGGAGGCAGCGCTGTGGGCGCGCGTATCCGGTTCGCAATCCGTTCGATGTCCGGCCAGCAGGAAACCAGGACGTCGACCATCAGGTTGATTTCCGCCACCTGGGGCCGGCTGATTACCCGTGACTATCGCCCGAGTACCGCATCGGCAAGCCGGAGGGCCGAATCGTGACCGGCGCGATACCGCGTCAACGCGGAACCGAAACCACCGCAGACGATTTCGCGCAACTGGGGCTCGGCGGCTCCCTCGCCCTGACCGGGCTGCTGGCCGTCGTCAAGATCGCGGAAACCGCCACGGGTGTGGTGCTGACCGCCACCGGGGTGCTGCCCGGTGCCAGTCCCTCGAAGGAGCGGGCTCCGGCCTGGCCCGGCGGGGAATGAGCGGAGCTGCCCGATCGGCAGCTCCCTACGGACGGAGGGCTGCCATGACCGGCGGTGACGGGCGGGACGGCTTCAGCGGCGCACGCGTGGGTCTCGCCGACGTGCAACGGCTCGAGGACACCGTCGCGCGGCTTCGGGCGCAGGACTACCGCTACGGCGGCGGTGCCTGCGGCGAAGCCGTCGCGGAGGTGCTGCCCCATGCCGTCGGGCTGCTGGACGGCACGGTGCGCGGCAAGGTCCGGCCGCGGCTCTGCACCGCCGTCGCCGACCTGTACAACCTCGCCGGCTGGACCAGTTTCGACGACGACCGCCCCGAGGCCGCGCTGGAAGCGTTCGCGCAGGCGCTGGACCTGGCCGTCGAAGCGGGCAACCACGACCTCCAGGCCAACATCCGGTACCGCGCCGGGCGGCTGCTGCTGCACTACGACGCGGTCGACCCGGCGCTGACCGAGTTCGCGCGGGGCCGCGAGGCGGCGCTGCGGGCGCGCTCGCGGCTGGCCCAGGCGATCCTGTCCGCCAACCAGGCGTGGGCGCACGCCAAGCAGGCCGACGCCGTCGCCGCGCTGGCGTGCCTGCACCGGGCCCGCACGGAGTTCGCCGACGCCACCGGCGTGGAACCGTCGCCGTGGGCGGCCTTCTTCGGGCCCACCGACCTGGCGGCGATGATCGGCACGGTCCACGGGGAACTGGCCCAGGTCGTCGACGTCCGGCACGGCCGCGACGGCATCCCCGCGCTCGCCGACGCGCTCGCCGGCTACGGCCCAGAGATGGCCCGCAGCCGGTCCCTGACGATGATCTGGCTGGCCACCGTGCACGCGCTGGACGGCGATCTCGACGTCGCCGCCGAGGCCGGACGGGAGGCGATCGAGCTGGTCGGCCTGCTGCACTCGCCCCGGACCCGGCAGCGGCTGCGGACGTTGTCGGCCGCGGCCCGGCGCCACCGGCGTGACGCGCGTGCCCGGGAGATCATCGAACGCGTCGAAATGGTCGGGCATTCCGGACAATAATCCTTTTGTCATGGGAAGGTAAACCTGGCGGAAAATGAAAATGGGATCCGCTGAAAGACCGGCCAAAAGTAGGTTCTCGGCGTGATCACGTCTTCTTATGCTTCTCGGCAACCTGCGGCGAGCATTCCGCGCAGGCCCGGTCCCCACCGCCGAGAGGAAATTCCCCATGCGCTTGCGCAAGCTCGTCGCGGCCGCTGTGCCGCTGCCTGCGTTGCTCGGCCTCGCCGTGGCCGTCCCGGCCGCCGCCGCCCCGGAACCCCTGGTCACACTGGCCGACAACGCCGCGCCGCTGATCAACAGCGCCCGCACCGGCGACGTCGCGGCCGACCGGCCGATCACCGCCGCGCTCTCGCTGAAACTGCACAACCAGCAGGCGCTCGAAAAGTTCCTCGCCGACGTCCAAAATCCGGCTTCGCCCCAATACCACCGGTTCCTGACCCCGGCGCAGTTCAATGCCAGGTTCGGCCCGACCCAGGCGGACGTTGACAAGGCCGTCTCATTTCTCGGGAAAGCCGGGCTGACCGGGGTCGAGGTTTCCGGCAACCGGCAGGCCATCACGTTCACCGGCTCGGCGGCGCAGCTCGAGTCGGCGTTCCGGACCAGGATCGGGACCTACCACGACCAGGTTTCCGGGCGGGACTTCTTCGCCAACGACGCCGTCCCGGCCGTGCCGGCGAGCGTCTCGGACGTCGTGGGCGGGGTCGTCGGCCTCGACGACCACGCGGTGCGGACGCATTCGTCGAAGCCGCTGGCGCAGCCCAACGTCGTCAAGTCCGTCACTCCGCCGGTGCTCAAGACCGCTTACGGCACCAGCGGTCTGTCGGCGACCGGCAGCGGTGTGAACGTCGGGTTCGTCGAGTTCGACGGCTACCAGAAGTCCAACATCACCAAGTACGACAGCACGTACGGCCTTTCCGCGGGCTCGGTGACGACGGTCGGCGTCAGCGGCGCGAACTACGACTCGTCGCCGGGCGACGGCCAGATCGAGGTCGAGCTGGACATCGAGGTCGTGCACGCGCTGGCCGCGGCGGCCAACGACTACGTCTACGAGGCGCCGAACTCGAGCGCGGGCGAACTCGCGATGTACCAGAAGATCGCGTCCGACGCGAAGGTCCACGTCGTCTCGATTTCCTGGGGCGCCTGCGAATCCGCCGAAGGTTCGAGCGCGGCGAAGAGCGTCAGCAGCGCGATCGCGACCGGCACGGCGGAGGGTATTTCCTACTTCGCGGCGGCGGGCGACGACGGCACGACCGACTGCTACCGCCAGACGGGTTCGACGGCGAAGGGCGTCGACTTCCCGGCGTCGAGCCCGAACGTCTCGGGCGTCGGCGGCACGAAGCTGAGCGTGACCTCGTCCAACGGCTACAGCAGCGAAGTGGTCTGGAACGACGGCAACAGCGGCGGCTCGACCGGCGGCGGCATCTCGACGGTGTTCACGGCGCCGTCATGGCAGTCCTCCCAGAGCACGACGTACCGCAAGGTGCCGGACGTGTCGGCGGACGCCTCCCCGACGTCGGGCTACTACATCTACAGCGCGGGCAGCTGGGGAACGGTCGGCGGCACGTCGGGCGCGGCCCCGCTGTGGGCGGCCTTCGCGGCGCTGCAGAACCAGGTGCACGGCGGCGGTCTGGGCAACCTGAACCCGAAGTTCTACTCGATCGGCAACGGGTCTTCGTACGGAACCGGTTTCCACGACGTGACGTCGGGCAACAACACCCTGCACGGGACGACCGGGTTCAGCGCGGGCACGGGGTACGACCAGGTGACGGGCTGGGGTTCCTTCAAGGCGAGCGGGCTGTCCGGCCTCATCGGCTGAGTGGTGTGACGCCGGGGCTGTCGCAGGTTTGCGACGGCCCCGGTTTCCCGTTTTTGTCGGTGCCTGGTGACACAATGTGTACATGGCAACACTGGTAGCGACACCGAGGTCTCGCGCGCTGGGCTTCGGCCTCCGGACGGCGAGGAAGGCGCGCAACCTCGGCGTGCGCGAACTGGCGCGGCTGGCGGGAGTGGTGGCGCAGGACCTCTCGCACTGGGAGAGCGGGACGCGCGTGCGGCCGCCGGGCGGCCGCGGGCGGAGGAAGAGCTGAGGATCAAGGTGCGCCTGATGCGGCAGGAGGTGCTGACCGGCCGGGATCCTTCGCCTTACACCGCGCTCCTCGCCGAGACCGCACTGAGGCAGCGGCGCGGCGGGGCCGAGATCATGGCGCCGCAGCTCAGGCACCTCGCCGAGCTGGCGCAGCGGCGGAACGTGAGTTTGCGGGTCCTGCCGGACAACGAGGATTTCCACCCGGGCCTCAACGGTTCCTTCGTCATCTTCGACTTCGCCGACCTGCCCCCGATCGTCTTCCTGGAGCAGTACCGGGGGAGTGCCTACCTCTACGATGAGCAGCAGGTGGCCGATTACCGGGCGGCCCAGCGGGCGATGGCGGCACTGGCCCTGAGCGAGCAGGAATCCTGCGCGCTCGTCCGGGCGGTGATCGCCGACTTGGAGGCGTGATGTGGCGTAAGTCCAGTTACAGCGGCACCGAAGAGAACTGCGTCGAGGTGAAGCTCGGGCCGGTGTCACAGATCCGCGACACCAAGGACCGCTCAGGTGGCACCCTGACCGTCAGTTCGGCCGCTTGGGGGGCTTTCCTTCGCAAGGCTAAGCGTTAACCTGGGCGCATGATCAAGCGCACGGTGCTGGACGCCACCCGTGAACTCCTCCGCGAACTCGGCCTCACCACGGTGTTCGGCAATCCCGGTACCACCGAAGTGCCGTTCCTCACCGACTGGCCCGACGACTTCGACTACGTCCTGGGCCTGCAGGAATCCGCCGTCGTGGCGATGGCCGATGCCTACGCTCAGGCCACCCGGCAAGCCGTGCTCGTCAACCTGCACTCCGCCGGCGGGGTCGGGCACGGGCTCGGCAGCCTCTTCAACGCCTACCGCAACCGGACGCCGTTGATCGTCGTCGCCGGGCAGCAGCTGCGGTCGCTCATCCCGCACGAGCCCTTCCTCGGGGCCATGGAAGCGCCCGAGTTCCCGAAGCCGTACGTGAAGTGGTCGATCGAGCCCGCCTCGGCCGAGGACGTCCCGGCCGCGCTGGCGCGGGCCTACCACGTCGCCACGCAGGCGCCGTCCGGTCCGGTTTTCGTGTCCGTTCCCGCCGACGACTGGGCCGTCACCACCGAGCGGCCCATCGTCTCGCGCCCCCGGATCCGCGGCTTCGCGCCCGATCCCGAGGCCGTCGACGAGCTCAACGCCGCCCTGGAAGCCGCCGAACGGCCGGCGATCGTCGTCGGGGGAGCCGTCGACCAGGACGGGGCCGTCGTCGAAACCGTCGCGCTCGCCGAACGGCTCAACGCCGCCGTGTGGGTCGCGCCGATGTCCTACCGCTGCTCGTTCCCCGAGGACCACCCGCTGTTCCAAGGGTTCCTCGACCCCGAACGCGGTGCGGTCGCCGACACGCTCGCGCCGTACGACCTCGTCGTCGTGCTCGGGGCGCCCGCCTTCACCTACCACGTCGACCGCGGGCGCGGGGAAGCTCCGCTGCCGCCGCTGTTCATCGTCAGCGACGACGAGCAGGTCCTCGCGCGCGCCTTCGAAGGCACGGGCATCCGCGCCACGCCGAAGCTGGGCATCCGCGCGCTGCTCAACGTCGTCGAGCGCAGCACGCGGCCCGCGCCGGCCCCGCGGCAGCGTCCCGTGAAACCGGCCGGTGACGCGCTGACCGGCGAACTCGTCTACTCGACGCTCGCGGATCTGTTGCCGGACAACGCCTTGGTCGTCGAAGAGGCACCCAGCCACCGCGGGATCCTGCACGACCACCTGCCGATCACGGCCACCGACACCGGCTTCCTGACGATGGCCAGCGGCACGCTCGGCTACGGCGTCCCCGGCGTGGTCGGCGCGGCGCTCGCCCGCCCGGACCGCAAGGTCGTCGGCGTGATCGGCGACGGTTCGAGCATGTACGGCATCCAGGCCCTCTGGACGGCGGCGCGGGAAGAACTGCCCGTGACGTTCGTGATCCTGGACAACTCCGAGTACGCGGCGGTCCGCATCCTCGGCGACGCGATCGGCGGCGCGAAGCTGCCGGGCACCGAACTGGGCGGCATCGGCTTCGCGGCGCTGGCGGAGAGCATGGGCTGCCACGGCGTGACGATCACCGAGCCGGCCGAGCTGGTTCCCGGTCTCACGGCGGCGCTGGCCGACCCGCGCCCGACGCTGGTCCACGTCCGGGTGGCCTCGTCGTCGAAGTCGCTGTACTGAAAGCCCGTTGGTGGTCCACAGTGGATATCCACC
>NZ_JBHVXZ010000103.1:0-35627 GCF_042881395.1 Amycolatopsis sp. NPDC058278
CGAGTGGTGCTGGCCCGTCGCCGGCGGGGCGGCGGCGGTGGGGTCGGGCTTGCTCGGGCTCCCCGCCCGGCGCCCGCCGGCCGCAACGGCAGCACCACGTACCAGGGCTACTGCGAGCGGGCGGTGCGCCTGGCGTGGGACCGCGTGACCCACCACGCGAGCGCGATCGAGCACTGGCGCTCTTCGGACGGCGCCCGCCACACGACGGGCACCCCGCCCCGCGGCGCGTTCGTGTTCTGGAACATCTCGTCGTACGGCCACGTCGGCATCGCCGACGGCAGCGGCGGAGTCTGGGCGACGAGCGTGAACGGCGCGATCGGCCACGCCCGGCAGGGCTACTTCGCGAACTACCTCGGCTGGAAGCCGGGCAACAGCAACTGACCCGCGCGGGCCGGGTGCGCCGGTGCTCGGCGCCGGCGCACCCGGGTTGCGAGCCAAGCCGGTCGGCGATCGATCCTCCGGGCACGCACCGGCCGGTTCGGCACCCGGCCCGGACCGGGCCCGAACACGCCCTCAGGTGCGAGCCGCCGAGGGGGTTCTGCGGCGCTGGGCCCGCTCCAGCAATGCCAGCCCCGTCGTCTCGCCCTGGTGGTTCCCCGTCTCGCGGAACACCCGCAACGCCCGATCGCAGACTCCGCGCGCCTGGACCGGCTCGCCCGCCTCCAGCAACGTCTGCCCGATGCCCAGCAGCGCGTACGCGCTGCACCTCTCGTCGTCGAGGTCCTCCAGGATGCGCAACGCCAGCCTCAAGCGCGTCAACGACTCCGGGAGCCGTCCCGTGTCGCGGCGCAACGTGCCCAGCTCCGTCAGGACCTTCGCCTCCCGGTGCGGGTCCTCGATCTCGCGCGCCAGCGCACGAGCGCGGTGCAGCCAGGTCTCCGCCTCGGCGAACGAGCCCAGCAACGCGTACGTCGAGCCGATCGAGTTGCGCATCTGGGCGACGCCGCTCCGGTCGTCCGCGCGTTCCAGGCCCGCCAGGGCACGGCGGTAGAACCCCAGGGCCTCCCGGGGGCGGTCGCGGACCCGGGCCACCGTGCCGAGGCCCGCTACCGCCAGTGCCTCGCCTCGGACGTCGCCCAGTTCGGCGAACAGCTCCGCCGACCGCCGCATGTCCCGGGACGCTTCCTCGTACTCGTCGTGGTACAGGCGGACCTGGCCGAGGCCGCGGGCCAGCACCGCCGCTCCCGCGCGGTTCCCCGCCGCCTCGACCGCCGCCAGCGCCGTCAGGTGGCTGCGTCGCCAGTCGTCGTACGCGCCGCGCAGGTCGTAGAACGGGACCGCGGCCGCCGTCAGCTGCCAGGCCAGCTCGTCCAGGCCCGCCTCCGCCGCGAGCTGGACCGCCGCCGCCAGGAGCTTGCGCTCCGCCGTGAACCAGCCCAGCGGGTCGGCCACCAAGCGGTCCGGGACGGGCCGCACGGCCACCGCGGGTCCGGTCATCGCGCCGAACGCCGGTGGCAGGCCCGCCGCCGCGGTCTTCGCCAGCGCCAGGAGCACCGACAGCACGCGGGCGAGCGTCTCGCGGCGGACCGGAAGTGGTTCCTGCGCCAGCAGTTCCGTCGCGTAGCAGCGCAGCAGGTCGTGCAGGCGGTACCGCGGGTGTCCGCTCGAATCCCGCCCGGTCAGCGAAACCAGGTTGGCGTCGACGAGCACGTCGAGGACGTCGTGCGTGCCCGCGCGGTCCAGCAGCGCGTCGACCACCCAGCTCGGGAAGTCCTGCGCGCCCAGCACCGCCGACCGGCCGAACGCCGTCCGCGCGGCCGGCGGCAGCTGACGCAGGCTCAGCTCGAAGCTCGGCCGGACACCGAGGTCGCCGACGCGCGGCTCGCTCAGCCGGCTCGACTCGTCGGCCAGCCGGTCGTGCAGGGTCCGCAGGCTCCACGCCTGCCGCCCGGCCAGCCGCGCGCCGGCGATGCGGATCGCCAGCGGCAGGTACCCGCAGCACCGGACGATCGCCGCCGCTTCGGCCGGTTCGCCGACCACCCGGTCCGGCCCCGCCAGCTCGGCCAGCAGCTGCGCGGCCTCCCGCTCGCCGAACACGGGTAGCTCCACGTGCTTCGCGCCCGCCAGCTCGGGCAGCCGGCCGCGGGTGGTGACCAGCACTGCGCACCCGGCATCGGCGGGCAGCAGCGGGCGGACCTGCGCGGCCGTCGCCGCGTCGTCCAGCACCAGCAGCATCCGGCGCCCGGCCAGGCGCGAGCGGAACAGCGCCGCCCGCTGGTCCGGCCCGGCCGGCACGGTGTTCCCGGTGACGCCCAGTGCGTGCAGGAAGTCGGCGAGCACCTCGGCGGGGTCGCGCGGCGCACCCGTGCCGGCGAGGTCGACGTAGAGCTGGCCGTCCGGGAACCGGTCCGCGAGGCCGTGGGCGACGTGCATGGCCAGCGCCGTCTTGCCGGTGCCGGGCGCGCCGGTCAGCACCACCGGCGCCGGGCCCGCGCCGAGCGCCGCGGAAAGTTCGCGGACGTACTCCTCGCGGCCGGTGAAGTCCGGCAGATCGGCGGGAAGCTGCCGCAGCGGGGACGACGCGGCCACCGGAGCGGGTCCGGGCAGCGGGTCGCCGGCGAGGATCGCCGCCTGCAGGGTCCGCAGCTCCGGCCCGGGTTCGACGCCGAGTTCGGTGACGAGCCGCTCGCGCGCGGTCGCGTACGCCTGCAGCGCTTCGGCCCGGCGGCCCGCGCCGGCGAGCGCGAGCAGGTACTGCTGCCAGAGCCGTTCGCGATACGGGTGTTCGGCCAGCAGCACGGTGAGCTCGGCGATCGCGGGATCGTGCCGGCCCAGCCGGACCTGCAGCGCGAGCCGCTCCTCGACGGCGGCCAGCCGGTTCTCGACCAGCCGGCCGAGCTCGGCGTCCCAGGCGGCCGCGGTCGGCAGGTCTTCCAGGGGGTCGCCGCGCCACAGCGCTTCGGCCTCGGCCAGCAGCGTCAGTGCCGTCTCGGGCGAGCCGTCCTTGGCCGCGCGGGCGGCGTCACCGACGAGCCGGGCGAACCGGTGGGCGTCGACCTCGCCGGGGTCGACGACCAGCGAGTAACCCGCGTCGTGGGTGCGCAGGACGGCGCCGTCGGGCAGCAGCCGGCGCAGCCGCCACACGTACGTCTGCAGGTTGGCGGTGGCCGACGTCGGGGGATCACGGTGCCACAGCGCGTCGATCAGCTGCCCGGGCGACACCGTCCGGTTCGCGTTGAGCAGCAGGTGCGCGAGCAGGACCCGCTGCTTCGCCCCGCCGAGGGGCACCGGCCGCCCGCCGACCGTCACGGTCAGTGGTCCGAGCAGGTGAAACCGCACTTCAGGCCCCATCGCGCGCGCTCCCGTTCCCGCGGCCGCCCCCAGGCAGTCACTCACATGACGAAACGCGGTGCCACGCTTTCCACTTCCGACGCCCGCCGGGACGCCGTCGTCGATGCCGCCATCGCCGAGTTCGCCCGCGGCGGATACCACAGCACGCCGATCAGCGCGGTGGCCGCCCGGGCCGACATCTCGCCCGCGTACGTCTTCAAGTTGTTCCCCGGCAAGGTTTCCCTGTTCGTCGCCGCCCTCGACCGGTGCTATGAACTCGTCGTCCACGCCCTTTCGAACGGCGCCGCTCGGGTCGAGGATGCCGACCCGGGGAAGATCCTGCACGAGATGGGCGGAGCCTACGCGGAGCTGATCGCCGACCGGAACCTGCTGATGCTGCAGGTGCACGCCCAGTCGGCCGCCGACACGCCCGAGATCGCCGACGCCGTCCGCCGCGGGCTGGCCAAGGTGACCGGCTTCGCCCGGTCGCGCTCCGGCGCGGCCGACGACGAGGTGCAGCGATTCATCGCCTACGGGCAGCTCTGCCACCTGATCGCCACCCTCGGCCTGGACGAGCACGCCGGCGATTGGGCCGCCGTGCTGTCCGCCGGTATCCGCCACCCCGGCCAGAACTGAAATCCCGGCCCGGTCAGGGCCGGTTTGCTCGCCCGTCGAGTGATTGACCAGTCACTCACGCTACGGAAGGAACCACCGTGAACGTCACCGAGATCGTCCTCCCCGGCCTCGTGGAGCCGGACGGCCTGCGCGTCGAACACCGCCCGCTGCCGCCCCGGCGCGCCGGGGAAGCCCTGATCCGCGTCGAGGCCAGCGGGATCTCGTTCGCCGAACAGCAGATGCGGCGCGGCAAGTACTACGACCAGCCGCCGTTCCCGTTCGTGCCCGGCTACGACGTCGTCGGCACGGTGCTCGAAGCCGAGGACCCCGCTCTGATCGGCCGCCGCGTCGCGGCCATGACGAAGATCGGCGGGTGGCGCAGCCACCTCGCCGTCCCCGCCGCCGACCTGGTGCCGGTGCCCGACGGCCTGGACGCCGCCGAGGCGGAAACCTTCGTGGTCAACGGCATCACGGCGTACCAGATGCTGCACCGGTGGGCGAAGGTGCGCACCGGCGGCACGATCCTGGTCCACGGCGCGAGCGGCGGCGTCGGCACCACGCTGGTGCAGCTCGCCCGCGCGGCCGGGATCCGGGTGATCGGGACCGCGTCGGCCCGCAACCTGGACGTGGTGACCGCGCTCGGGGCCACCGCCGTGGACTACCGCGGCGACGTCCCGGCCCGGGTGCGCGCGCTGGCTCCCGGCGGGGTCGACGCCGTCTTCGACCACGTCAGTGGCCCCGGCATCGTCGATTCGTTCCGCCTGCTCGCCCCGGGTGGCGCCCTGGTCGCCTACGGCAGCGCGTCGACGGTGAACACCGGGGGCAACCGGAAGCCCGCCGTGCTGAAACTCGTCGCGCGGCTGCTGTGGTGGAACGCGGTGCCGAACCGCCGCCGGGCGCACTTCTCCAACGTCTGGGGCGGCAAGCGGAACCTCGCCCGGTTTCGCGCGCGCCTGGCCGAAGACCTGACAGCCGTCTTCGAGCTGGCGGTGCGGGGACAGCTCGAGGCACAGGTGGCCGCCCGGATCCCGCTGACCGAAGCCGCGAAAGCCCTCGCACTGGCCGAATCCGGCACGGTGACCGGCAAGGTCGTGCTCGTCCCCTGAAACGCACCGAAGGCCACCACGGCGAGCGTGGTGGCCTTCGGGTCGTGAGCGATCAGTCCGTGCCGAACTCCATCGCGGCGTTGTCGAGCAGCTCGACGTCGTCGGTCTTGCCGCGCGAGGCGATCACCTCGGCGCCGCCCTCGGGCATCGCGCCGATCAGGCCGGTCGAGGCCGCCTGGGCGGCGCCGATCAGCTTCGGGTTCGAGCCGCCGACCATGCCGAGGCTCGCGTACTGCTCCAGCTTCGCCCGCGAGTCGGCGATGTCCAGGTTGCGCATGGTCAGCTGGCCGATCCGGTCGACCGGGCCGAACGCCGAGTCCTCGGTCCGCTCCATCGACAGCTTGTCCGGGTGGTAGCTGAACGCCGGGCCGGTCGTGTCGAGGATCGAGTAGTCCTCGCCGCGGCGAAGCCGCAGGGTGACCTCACCGGTGATCGCGGTGCCGACCCAGCGCTGCAGCGACTCGCGCAGCATCATCGCCTGCGGGTCCAGCCAGCGGCCCTCGTACATCAGGCGGCCGAGCTGCCGCCCGTGGTTGTGGTAGCTGGCGAGGGTGTCCTCGTTGTGGATGGCGTTGACGAGCCGCTCGTAGGCGGCGTGCAGCAGCGCCATGCCGGGCGCCTCGTAGATGCCGCGGCTCTTGGCCTCGATGATCCGGTTCTCGATCTGGTCGGACATGCCGAGCCCGTGCCGGCCGCCGATGGCGTTGGCCTCGAGGACCAGGTCGACGGCGGTGGCGAACTCCTTGCCGTTGATCGTCACCGGCCGGCCCTGCTCGAAGCCGACGGTGACGTCCTCGGGCGCGATCTCGACCGCGGGGTCCCAGAACGCCACGCCCATGATCGGCTTGACGATCTCGATGCCGGTGTCCAGGTGCTCCAGGGACTTGGCCTCGTGCGTGGCGCCCCAGATGTTGGCGTCGGTCGAGTAGGCCTTCTCGGTGCTGTCGCGGTAGGGCAGGTCGTGCGCGAGCAGCCACTCGGACATCTCCTTGCGGCCGCCGAGCTCGGTGACGAAGTCCGCGTCGAGCCACGGCTTGTAGACGCGCAGGGAGGGGTTGGCCAGCAGGCCGTAGCGGTAGAACCGCTCGATGTCGTTGCCCTTGTAGGTGGAGCCGTCGCCCCAGATCTGGACGTCGTCCTCGAGCATCGCGCGGACCAGCAGCGTGCCGGTGACCGCGCGGCCGAGCGGGGTGGTGTTGAAGTAGCTGCGGCCGCCGGTGCGGATGTGGAAGGCGCCGCACGTCAGCGCCGCGAGCCCCTCTTCGACGAGGGCTTCCTTGCAGTCGACCAGCCGCGCGATCTCGGCGCCGTACTGGCCGGCCCGGCCGGGCACCGACTCGATGTCGGGCTCGTCGTACTGGCCGATGTCGGCGGTGTAGGTGCAGGGGACCGCGCCTTTGTCGCGCATCCACGCGACCGCTACGGAAGTGTCGAGGCCACCGGAGAAGGCGATACCGACACGCTCGCCGACGGGCAGGGAAGTGAGCACCTTGGACATGCGAATGATTATGCACGGCTATGCATCGTCGTGCAATCCGGGGTGCCCTGGCTCACGGAAACCGCGTTGACGTGCGTGGTTCGGTGATCCCATGGGCCGCATGCACGCCGACGAACACACCATCGACACCGCGCTGGTGGAGCGGCTGCTGCGTGGGCAGTTCCCGGAGTGGGCGAGCCTGCCGGTCACTCTCCTGGCTTCGGGCGGCACGGTCAACGCCGTGTACCGCCTGGGCGGTTCCCTGACGGTCCGGCTTCCGCTCACCGAGGGCGGCGCCGACGACATCGCGAAGGAACGCCAGGCCCTCGGCGCGCTCGGGGAGCTGCCGGTGGCGGTCCCGGCCGTCGTCGCGGTCGGCGAACCCGCCGAGGGGTACCCGTGGCCGTGGGCGGTGCACGGCTGGCTCGACGGCGAACCGGCGCTCGAAGGACGTGCGGCTCACGGCCTGGCGGAGTTCGTCCTCGCGCTGCGGGCCCACCGGACGGACGGCCCCCCGACCTCCCGCGGGCGGCCGCTGTCCGTTGTGGACACGGCCACCCGCCGGGCGATCGACGAGCTGCGCCGCACCGACGAGCCCTTCGACGCCGACGCGGCGCACGCCGCCTGGTCCGAGGCGCTCGATGCTCCACAGTGGACCGACCCCCCGTGCTGGGTGCACGGCGACCTGATGCCCAGCAACCTCCTGTTGCGCGACAACCGGCTGGCCGGGGTCCTCGACTGGGCCACCGCGGGCCTCGGCGACCCGGCGGCCGACCTGATCCCCGCGTGGAACCTGCTGACCGCGGACACCCGCCGCACCTTCCGCGACGCCGTGGCCCCCGACGACGCCACCTGGGCGCGCGGCCGCGGCCGGGCGCTGGCGATGGCGGTGATCCAGCTGCCGTACTACCGGCACACCAACCCGGTCATCTCGGCCAACGCCCGGTACGTGCTCGCCGAACTGGGCGTGCTCACCAGGTGCCGATGACCGGCAGGTCCCACCGCAGAGCGTGCAAGTTCCGGCTCAGGACTGTGCAGGCGCCCGTGACCGCGCCGCGATCGTTGAGGTCCTCGGCGCCGCACCAGGCGTTCTCCGTCAGCGGCCGCAGCGCGGTGAGCCCGCCGCCGGGCCCCCAAACGAAGTACTTGCCGGAGCCGATTGCCACGAGCGCGCTGCCCGTGTCGTTCGCGGTGACGAACCGGGTCCACACGCCGTCCGGGTTCGGGTGCACGGTCAGCTGCCCGGCCGCGTTCCAGCGGGCCAGGTGCCTGATGCCGTCCCCCGCCTCCACGGTGCCGTAGATCGTCCCGTCCGCGCCGATCTCCGCCGCCGTGCTGGACTTCCAGGTGGTGTCGAGCACGGTGAGGTGTCCCGCCGCATCCCATTTCGCGGCGTGGACGCCGCTCGAGCCGACGACCGTGCCCGCGTTGTCGAGGTCGGCGGGCGTACCGCCGCCTTCCAACGGCACGAGGTTGCCCGCCGGATCCCAGTACTTCGACTCCCCCTGGTACGAACTGAGGACCGCGCCCGCGTCGTTGATCGCGAAGCCGCGGCCGTAGCCGAGGGCCGTGACCGTGCCCTGGGTCGTGTCCCACTTCACCGCCGTGTCCGAAGCCTGAGCGCCGTAGGAGTACCCGACGGCGATGCCGTGGGCGTTGATCGCGGCCACGCTGGACGACGGGTAGCCCGGCACCGGCGGCAGGTCCACCGGCACCCCGGACGCGCCCCACAGCGTCGCCCGCCCGGCGGACCCAGTGGCCGACATCGAGTCGCCGAGCGCCACCCCGTCCTCGGTGATCGCGGCGGGTACGACCGACGCGTAGCCCGGTTGCGGCGGCAGCTCGGTGATCCGGCCGGCCGCGTCCCACCGGGCCCCGCGCGGGTTGTTCGCCTTGTCGAACGACATCCCGAACACCGTTCCGTCGTTCGACACCAGATCTCCGTAACTGGTCAGTCCCCCGGGCAGCGTGCCCAGGTCGACCGGGGCGACCGGTTCGTCCGCACTCGCCGGGACCGCGGTGAGCACCACCGCCACCGCCGCCGTCGCGAGAACACCTCTGAACATCCCTGTTCCTCCCCTTCAGATCGGTTCCAGGGTGTCCACGCGCGACGGCGGCAACCGGTTTAGCCCGGCAGCAGCGCCGGGGCCGCGAGGCGGGTGGCGTTCGCCGCCGCGTCGTCCGGGGCTTCCTGGGCCGAGCGCTCCGCCTCCACCCGGGCCAGGTAGTTCGCCACCTCGCGGTCCGTGCGGTGGGAATCCCAGCCCAGCAGCGGGGCCATCAACGCCGCCACGACGGGCGCCGCCGCCTCGCCGCGGTCGCGCTCCTCGATCGAGATGCGCGTCCGCCGCGTGAGGACGTCCTCCAGGTGCAGCGCACCCTCGTGGGAGACCGCGTAGACGGCCTCGACGCGGAGGTATTCGGAGGTCTCCGTGATCGGGTCCGCGAGCGAAGGCTGCTCCTCGATCAGCTCCAGGAGATTCCAGATCCGCGTGCCGTACCGCTGCAGCAGGTGCTCGACGCGGGTCAGCGGCAGCCCCGACTTCGCGGCCACGCCGAACCGGTCTGCCCACAGCTCGTGGTAGCCCTCGGCGCCGGCGATCGGGAGCCGGTCGGTCCACGACGGCGGGGCCGGGCGGCCGATCTCCTCGACCGCGACGTCGACCGCGTCCGCGGCCATCACCCGGTACGTCGTGTACTTGCCACCGGCCACGATGACCAGGCCCGGCACCGGGTGCGCCACCGCGTGCTCCCGCGACAGCTTCGTCGTCGCGGCCGCCTTCGCCGCCAGCAGCGGGCGAAGCCCGGCGTAGACGCCCTCGATGTCGTCGTGCGTCACCGGCGTCCGGAGGACGGCGTTGAGGTGTTCGAGCACGTAGTCGACGTCCGCGCGGCTCGCCGCCGGGTGCTCGCGGTCGAGGTCCCACTCGGTGTCGGTGGTGCCGACGATCCAGTGCCGTCCCCACGGGATGACGAACAGCACGCTCTTCTCGGTGCGCAGGATCAGCCCGGTGTCCAGGTCGATCTTCTCCCGCGGCACCACGAGGTGGATGCCCTTCGACGCGCGGACGGTGAACGGCGCGGGGATCCCGGCCGCCTCCGCCATGTCGTCGCTCCAGACACCGGTGGCCGCCACCACCGTGCGGGCGCGGATCTCGAACTCGATCCCGCTCTCCCGGTCCACGACCTTCGCCCCGACGACTCGCTCGCCCTCGCGCAGCAGCGAAGTGACGCGAGCCCGCGTCAGGACCGAAGCGCCCTGCTCGGCGGCGGTTCGGGCGATGGTCATCGTGTGGCGGGCGTCGTCGACCTGGGCGTCGTAGTACTGGATCGCCCCGATCAGCGCGTCGTCCGCGAGCGCCGGGGCCGCCTTGAAGGCGCCCCGCTTGGACAGGTGCCGGTGCCGCGGCAGCGCGCGAGCGCCGCCGAGCGTGTCGTACAGCGTGACGCCGGCACCGATGTAGCCGCGTTCCCACACCCGGTGCTGCAGCGGGACCAGGAACTTCACCGGCCGCACCAGGTGCGGGGCCAGCGTCTGCAGCAGCAGCCCGCGCTCCTTGAGCGCTTCGCGCACCAGCTTGAAGTCCAGCTGCTCCAGGTAGCGCAGGCCGCCGTGGATCAGCTTGGACGACCGGCTGGACGTGCCCGCGGCGAAGTCCCGGGCCTCGACCAGCGCGGTCGACAGCCCGCGGGACGCGGCGTCGAGCGCGACGCCGGCCCCGGTCACTCCCCCGCCGACGACGAGCACGTCGACCTCTTCGTTCACCAGTTTCCGCAACGTTTCCGCGCGGTACTGCGGGGAAAGCGGGGTCACGGTGTTCCTCCTCATGGTCACTGCACGTCGACCCAGTCGAGCGTGCGGCCGACGGCCTTCTGCCAGCCCGCGTAGCCCTCGGCGCGCTGTTCGTCGCTCCAGGACGGCGTCCAGCGCTTGTCCTCGTTCCAGTTCTGCTCGAGCTCGTCGGTGGACTTCCAGAACCCGACCGCCAGCCCGGCCGCATAGGCGGCACCGAGCGCGGTGGTCTCCGCGACGACCGGCTTCGACACCGGCACGCCGAGGATGTCCGCCTGCAGCTGCATGCAGAGCTCGTTGGCGGTGACGCCACCGTCCACCCGCAGCACGTCCAGCGTCACGCCGGAGTCGTTCTGCATCGCCTCGACGACGTCGCGGGTCTGGTAGCAGATCGCTTCCAGGGTCGCCCGTGCCAGGTGGGCGTTGGTGGTGGCGCGGGTGAGGCCGACGATCGCGCCGCGGGCGTCCGAACGCCAGTACGGCGCGAACAGGCCGGAGAACGCCGGGACGAAGTAGATGCCGCCGTTGTCCTCGACCTGGCGGGCCAGGCTCTCGCTCTGGGACGCGCCGCTGATGATGCCCAGCTGGTCGCGCAGCCACTGCACCGCCGAACCGGTGACCGCGATCGAGCCTTCCAGCGCGTAGACCGGCTTGTCGTCGCCGAACTGGTAGCACAGCGTCGTGAGCAGGCCGTGCTTCGAGCGGACGAGCTCCTGGCCGGTGTTGAGGAGCAGGAAGTTGCCGGTGCCGTAGGTGTTCTTGGCCTCGCCGGGCCGGAAGCAGACCTGCCCGACGGTGGCGGCCTGCTGGTCGCCGAGGACGCCGGTGATGGCGACCTCGCCGCCGAGCGGGCCGTCCGCGCGGGTGGTGCCGAAGCCCGGGTTCGACGACGGCCGGATCGCCGGGAGCATCTGCCGCGGGACGCCGAAGAACGACAGCAGCTCGTCGTCCCAGTCGAGGGTTTCGAGGTCCATCAGCATGGTGCGCGAGGCGTTGGTCGGGTCGGTGACGTGGACGCCGCCGTCCGGGCCGCCGGTGAGGTTCCAGATCAGCCACGAGTCGGTGGTGCCGAACAGGGCGTCGCCCTTCTCGGCGTCCTCGCGCACGCCTTCGACGTTCTCGAGGATCCACTGCAGCTTGCCGCCGGAGAAGTAGGTGGCGGGCGGCAGGCCGGCCTTGCGGCGGATGACGTCGCCCTTGCCCTCGCGCTCGAGTGCCGAGGCGATCCGGTCGGTGCGGGTGTCCTGCCAGACGATGGCGTTGTGGTACGGGCGGCCGGTGCGGCGGTTCCACACGACGGTGGTCTCGCGCTGGTTGGTGATGCCGAGCGCGGCCAGGTCGCCCACGGTCAGGTTCGCCTTGTTCAGCGCGGTCGCGATGACCGAGCGGGTGCGTTCCCAGATTTCGGTGGCGTCGTGCTCGACCCAGCCCGGCCGGGGCAGGATCTGCTCGTGCTCGAGCTGGTGGCGGGCGATCTCGTTGCCGCCGTGGTCGAAGATCATGAAGCGGGTGCTGGTGGTGCCCTGGTCTACGGCGCCGACGAAGTCCGGCATGGTCGTGCTCCTACTCAGTTGGCGGGCTCGAAGTCCTTGGCGGGCATGGCGTCCAGCGGGTCCCCGGCCGGGAGGAAGCGCTCGATCAGGTACTTGTAGATCGCGCCGCCGACGAGGGCACCGATGACCGGCGCCACGATCGGGATCCACCAGTACGGGAAGCCGTACTGGTCGGTGAACGCCGTGTCGTAGCCGGTCAGCCAGGAGGCCAGGCGCGGGCCGAAGTCGCGGGCGGGGTTGATCGCGTACCCGGCGTTCGTGCCCCAGGCCATGCCGATCGCGACGACGAGGAAGCCGACGACGACCGGGGCCAGGTTCGCGCCCGGCGAGGTGTTGCGGAGGTCGGTGATGGCGAAGAGGACGATCAGCAGGATCGCGGTGCCGATGATCTGGTCGCGGAAGGCGCCCCAGTCACCCACCGGCAGCGTGCCGTTACCCGGAAGGGTGGAGAACACGCCCTGGGTCTTGATCGTCAGGCCCGGGTCCTTGGCGTTGAGGACCTCGGTGTAGTTCCAGCGCACCAGCATCGCGGCCACGAACGCACCGGCCGTCTGCGCCAGGGCGTAGGGAGCGACCTTGCGCCACTCGAAGCCCTTGAACACCGCGAGGGCGATGGTCACGGCCGGGTTCAGGTGCGCGCCGCTGATCCGCGAAGCGACGTAGACACCCAGCGTGACGCCGAGGCCCCAGGCCCAGGCGATGCTGTCGTGGTCCCCGATGCCCGCGGCGACGACCTGCGCCACCACTCCGCACCCGAACAGGATGAGGATCATCGTCCCCACGAACTCGGCGGCCATCTCGCCGCCGAGTCCACGGGCCTTGAGGCTTCGCACCATTGCTTTCCTCCACAAAGGACCTTGTCCCCCTACTGGTGGGTGAAAGTTAAGTTCGCGTGTCAGGCCGGTCAACGGACGGCGGTCGGCATTGTCGAACGGCCGAAGTGGATGTTCGACATTGTCGAATCGGGGCCGGTCAGGTTACCAATCCGGCCGAAAGCAGGCGGACACGAACCGGAGCGAATTTGCTCAACGGAGCTGTTCCGCCGTGACTGCCGGTCGGATTGGTAACGATCGGTACAGTAGGGTCGCGCCGTGCCCGGCCCGATCCAGTCCATCGAACGCGCCGCCGCGATCCTGCGGTTGCTGGCGCGCGGCTCGGGGCGCCTGGGCGTCGGCGAGATCGCCGAGTCCCTCGAACTGGCGAAGGGCACCGCGCACGGGATCCTGCGCACGCTGCAGGGTGTCGGGTTCGTCGAGCAGGACCGCGACACGGGCAAGTACCAGCTCGGCGCGGCGCTGCTGCACCTGGGCACGAGCTACCTCGACGTCAACGAGCTGCGCTCCCGGGCGATCAACTGGGCCGACGCCCTGGCCTCGCGCAGCGGCGAGGCGGTCCGGATCGGCGCGCCCCTGGAAGGCCGGGTGCTGGTCGTGCACCACGTGTTCCGGCCGGACGACAGCCTGCAGACCCTCGACGTCGGCACGCTGCTGCCGCTGCACGCGACGGCGCTCGGCAAGGTCCTGCTGGCCTACGACACGACGCTCAAGGCGGACCCCGAGCCGTACACGCGCCGCACGCTGGTCACCCAGACGGCGATCAAGCGGGCGTGTGCGAAGGTACGGGAGGCGGGCTGGGCGGTGGAGAACGGCGAGATGATCTCGGGCGAGGCCGGGATCGCCGCCCCGATCCGCGGCCACGGCGGCATCGTGGTGGGCGCGATCGGCGTGTCGGGGCCGGCGGACCGGGTGTGCGAGCCGGACGGCAGCCCGAGCGCCCGCCTGCTGGGCCACGTCCGCGACGCGGCGCGCGCGGTTTCGCGGGACCTGGGTGCGTCCCGATGGTGAAGGGAGGGGCATGGTCCAGCGGTACGTGATGTCCATCGACCAGGGCACCACCTCCACCCGGTGCATCCTGTTCGACGCCCGAGGCCGGCTCGTCTCGGTCGTCCAGCGCGAACACCAGCAGCACTTCCCGCGGCCCGGCTGGGTCGAGCACGACGCGACCGAGATCTGGCGGAACGTCTCCCGGATCGTCCCGCAGGCGCTCGCCGACGCGGGCGCCACCGCCGATCAGGTCGTCGGGCTGGGGATCGCCAACCAGCGCGAGACCACCGTCCTGTGGGACCGGCGCACCGGCAACCCCGTCGGACGGGCGATCGTCTGGCAGGACACCCGCACCGACGCCATGCTCGAACAGTTCGCCCGCGAACCCGGCGCCGACCGCGTGCGGCAGCTGTGCGGCCTGCCCCTGGCCACCTACTTCTCGGCACCGCGCATCCGCTGGCTGCTCGAACGCACCCCGGGGCTGCGCGAGCGGGCCGAACGCGGGGACGTCCTCTTCGGCACCATCGAGAGCTGGCTGATCTGGAACCTCACCGGCGGCGCCGAAGGGGGCGTGCACGTCACCGACGTCACCAACGCCTCGCGCACCATGCTGATGAACCTGCGCACGCTGAACTGGGACGACGAACTCCTGGAGTTCTTCGACGTCCCGCGCGCGATGCTGCCGGAGATCCGGTCCTCGACCGAGGTCTACGGCACCACTTCGCGAGTGGTCCCCGGCATCCGGATCGCCGCGGCGCTCGGCGACCAGCAGGCGGCGCTGTTCGGCCAGACCTGCTTCGCGCCCGGCGAGGCCAAGTGCACCTACGGCACCGGCAGCTTCCTGCTGCTCAACACCGGCCCGACGCCGGTGCTGTCCACCCACGGCATGCTCACCACCGTCGGGTTCAAGATCGGCGACGAGCCCGCGGTGTACGCCCTCGAAGGCTCGATCGCCGTCACCGGATCGCTGGTCCAGTGGTTCCGGGACGGCCTGGAGCTGATCGGCAGCGCGCCCGAGATCGAGACGCTGGCCAGGACGGTCGAGGACAACGGCGGCTGCTACATCGTGCCCGCGTTCTCCGGCCTGTTCGCGCCGCACTGGCACAGCGAGGCGCGCGGGGTGATCGCCGGGCTGACGTCGTACATCACGAAGGGCCACCTGGCGCGGGCGGTGCTGGAGGCGACCGCCTGGCAGACCCGCGAGGTCGTCGACGCGATGAACGCCGACTCCGGGCTGGCGCTGTCGACGTTGAAGGTCGACGGCGGGATGACCGCGGACAACCTGCTGATGCAGTGCATCGCCGACGTCCTCGACGTGCCGGTGGTGCGTCCGATGGTGGCGGAGACGGTCTCGCTGGGCGCGGCTTACGCGGCGGGGCTGTCCGTCGGGTACTGGCCGGACCTGGAGGGCCTGCGGCGCAACTGGCACCGGGCCGGCCAGTGGCTGCCGGCGATGGACCCGGCCCGCCGTGACTCCGAATACGCGCACTGGCGCCAGGCGGTGGAGCTGACGTTCGGCTGGATGCGCCCGGCCCCGGCCGCGGCGGCGCCGGGTTCGGACCTGGTCGAGGTGCTGCTGGCCGACCACCGCCGGTTCGAGCAGCTGCTGCGCGACCTGCGCAACACCGAAGCCGACCGGCCGGCGCTGGTGGCGGAGCTGTCGGCCCTGCTGGTCGCCCACGCGACGGCGACCGAGCGGATCGTCCGCCCGGACGCGCCGGGCGAACCGTTCGCCGACGACCTGCTCGCGGTCCTGGAGGGCGACGACTTCGAAAAGGCGTTGCCACGTCTGGAGAACGTCGTCGACGCTCATGTGCGCGGCGAGGAACGCGGGCTGCTGAACGAACTGCGCCGGAGCATGTCCACATCGGACCGGACGGGGCTGGGCCGGGCGTTCGTCGCGGAACGCCGTCGCCAGCTCGACCTGGACTGCGGTGCGGCGGACCACATCCGCGGCCTGGGCGACCGGCTGAAGCTCTGACACTGCCATCCGGGTGAAGCCGGGCCCGAACCCTGCTCCGGCACGGGCGCCCGGAGAAGACTGCGGGCACCGTTTCGCCACTGGAGGGAGCACTCGTGTCCGCAGCCGCCGACCAGGCCTTGCTGTCCCTGTCCACCCCGGCCGGGCTCGCCGATCCGTACCCGGTCTACGCGACGCTTCGCGAAGAGACGCCGGTCTTCCGCAGCGAAGTCTTCGGCGGCTGGGTCCTCAGCCGGTTCGCCGACTGCCAGGCCGTGCTCGCCGACGGCGAGACCTTCCGGGTGCTGGACGCCCAGTGGCGCGACCGGCACACGCCGGGCTGGCGGGAGAACCCGGCCATGGTGCTGCTGGCCGACCTCCTGCCGTGGAAGAACCCGCCGGAACACACGCGCGAGCGCCGCCTGCTCGTCCGCGACTTCACCGTCCGGCGCGTCCGGGAACTGGAGCCCGCCGTCCGCCGGGCCACCGACCGGGTGCTCGACGGCTTCGCCGACGCCACGGCGGACGGGACCGCGGCGGAGTTCGTCGGCACGGTCCTCTACCCCCTCGGGATGGCCGTGATCGGCGACCTGGTCGGTGTGCCCGAAACCGACCACGACCGGCTTCGCCGCCTCACCGATCTGATCGGCAAGCAGGTCCAGCCCGCGATGCCGGTGGATCTGCGTGCGGAGGTGGACGCGGCCGCCGTCGAATTCCGCGCCTACTTCACGGAGCTGATCGCCCGGCGGCGTGCGGAACCGCGTGCCGACCTGACGTCCGCGCTGCTGGCCCGGCCCACCGCCGAGGTGGAGCTGATGTCGGAGGAGGAGGTGCTCAATTCCCTCCTCGTGTTGTTCGGCGGCGGCTACGAGACCACCGCGGGCGCGCTGGGCAACGGTGTCCACGCCCTGCTGACCCACCCGGACCAGTTCGCCCTCCTCGCCGGTGATCCGGGGCTGGCGGCCGGCGCGGCCGAGGAGATGCTGCGGTGGGACGGGGCCGCCCAGATGAGCCAGCGCGTGGCCGCCGGGCCGGCGGTGCTCGATGGCCGGGAGATCCCGGCGGACGACGTGGTCGTGCTCCTCGCCGGCGCGGCGAACCGGGATCCCGCGCGCTTCGCGGACCCGGACCGCTTCGACATCACTCGCGAAGGCGGCCGCGGGCTGTTCTTCGGGCACGGCTTGCACCTGTGCCTCGGCGCGGCCTTGGCGCGGCTCGAGATGGCGGTGTTGCTGGAACAGCTGGGGAAGCGGTTTCCCACGCTGCGGATCGAAGGCGACGTGGTGCGGCGCCCGAACCCGGCTCTGCGGGGGATGGCCGCTCTGCCGCTCACCCGCTGACCGGTGGCCGGCGGCGGCCGGGCCAGGGCGGGCCGCCTTCAGCGGGCGTGGTGGGCTCGGACAGCTCCGGCGGCACCCCATTCGGAAACTGGCCGGCAGTGACGCGAGGCGACTGCGCGAAGCGCGCGCCGCGGAACTCGGCGTTCTTGCGGAACGTCGCGTCGCGCAATCCGATGGCGCCGTCGAAGACCGCGCCTTGGAAGCTCACGTCGCGGGCGAAGACGGCTTCGCGGAAGCTGGCGTCGCGCCGGAACGCGACGCCGTGGAAGTTGGCTTTGGTGGCGAAGGTGGTGCCGACAAACCTCGCGTTGCCGGTGAAGGCCGCGCCGCGGAACTCGGCGTCACTGGCGAAGCGAGCCGAACCGAACTCGGCGTCGCGCGCGAAGACGGTTTTGTCGAACCAGGCGCGGCGGGCGAACCTCGCCCCGTCGAACCCGGCGTCGGCGGTGAAGGAGGTTCCCTCGAATCGAGCGCCTCGCAGGAACTTCGCCCCGGCGAAGCCGACACTCGCGGCGAAGGTCATGCCGCGAAACTGCGCGCGTCCGGCGAAAGTGGCGTGGCCGAACTGCGCCTCGCCGGTGAAGGCTGCGTCCTCGAAGGTCGCGTCCTCGGCGAAGGTCGTCCCGGCGAAGCGGGCGGTGCCGACGAAGGTGACGCCGTTCAGCTGGAGAACGTGCAGGTGGCAGTCACTGAAGTCGGCTTCGAGCAGGACCGCGCCGGTCAGGTCGAGGTCCAGACCGGGCCAGAACGTCGCCGCCGGAGCCCCGGGTTCGGCACCCGGGCGCAGGTGACTGGTCAGGATGCGCTGAGCAGTGAGCCGGACTTCGCGTTCCCGCTGCCACTGCCGGTGCGCATCCGGGTCTTCGTCCGGCTCGCGCAGCGGGTCGACCGGCATCCGCAGATAGGCGCACATCACGTTGACGATGGTCTGCCGCTGCTCGGAGTTGTCCTGGGCCAGTCGTTCCAGCGCATAGAGCCCACCCAGGCGAACCGGGGCCTCATCGGCCCCGAGGTGCTCGACGGCCTTGCTGAACAGCTCCGTGATCCGGCGGGCGGTCGCGTCGCTCTCGGTGGCGAGGGCGACCCGCTCCTGGTGCGCCCGGTTCTCCGCGGCGACGCGCTCTTGGAGGGCGTGGGCACGGGCGACGTCGGCCTGGTCGCGCTCCTTCTGGAGCAGGGCGAGGTCCGTGGATCGCTGCCTTCGCCACGCCAGGTACAGGGCGAACAGCCCGCCGCCACCCAAACCGAGACTCAACCCGATCCGGAGCACCTCCAGCTGTGCGGTCACCCGGTTCGGGTCGGAGCCGCCAGTGGTGAGGCCGATCCACAAGGCCGTCACCACCGCGGCCACCACGAGAGCCGTGCCCACGGCCGCGGCCAGCAGCGCCCGGCCGGACAGCGGGGTCACGATCTGCTTCGGCTGCTCGGCGGGACGCGGGACAGGCGGGAGACCCGAGGCGGTATCGGTCACCGCCCCATCATGACGTGCGTCTCGGTGTTCCGAAGCGATCTTCGGCCGGAACACCGGCGTGTCCGTCGGAGATCCCCTACACGCCTTTGAGGCAGCGGCTGCTCTCCCGCACCACCAGCTCGGCCTCGACCGTTCCCCACGCCGGCACCGCCACGCCGTCGATGCGGGCCGCCAGTGTCGCCAGCGTGTGGCGGCCCGCCGCCACGTAGTCCTGGCGGACCGTGGTCAACGGCGGGGCGAAGTACGCCGCTTCGGGGACGTCGTCGAAGCCGACCACGTGGGCGTCGCGCGGGACTCGCATGCCCACCTCCGCGAACGCCGCCACCAGTCCCAGTGCCATGTGGTCGTTCGCCGAAAACACCGCGCCCACCCCGGATTCGACCGCCAGGGACTGGCCGGCGCGGAAACCCGAGCGGGCGGACCAGTCGCCGCGGACCACCGGGGGGACCTCCGCTCCGTGGCGTTCGAGCGTCTCGCGCCAGCCGCGCTCGCGGGCGCGGGCCACCGGTCCTTCCTCCGGGCCGCCGAGGTGCCAGACCGTCGGGTGGCCGAGGGCCAGGAGGTGTTCCGTGGCCTGGCGCGCCCCCGCGTACTGGTCGGTGGACGCCGCCGGCACGAGGGGGATCTCGGCGACCGGGGCCAGCTCGGCCAGGAGGTGCCCGTCGAGCACCACGATCCCGGCCACCCCCTGCAGCTGCAGGCCGGCCACCGCGGCGAGCACCGCCGCGCCGCTGTTGACCGACACGCTGAAGACGCTCAGCACGTATTCCTGCTCGCGGGCGGCCGCGCGCAGGCCGTGCAACACCGGCCCCGACGCCGACGACCCGGTCGCGATCACCCCCAGCGTGCCCCGCCGCTGGAGGGGCCGCGCACGGAGCGGGCCGTCGGGACCTGCGTCGTCCACGGGCATGCGTCGATGTTAGCGATCACACCGGCAGACGTGAACTTTGTTCACCTTCCATAAATAACGAAACGGTAACGGCGGAACGCCGGCTTGAACCGGTCCCGTCCGGGGACCGTTCCCCCCAATGCCGGAACCAGTGACACCGGGCGGGTCCCCCGATACCCGCGACCCGGTGCCACTCCCCGGGTTCCGCGCGTCTCCAGCCCGGGCACGCAGGCTTCTTCAGCGTGCCCGGAAAACCGAACGAGGTGAACATGGCCCGGAATACTTCCCGCACCCCCGCCACGGGCAGACATCGCATCACCCGCCGCACGAAGATCGCGACCGGTGGCCTGGCGCTCGCGCTGGCCGTCGGCGGCATCGTCGTCGCGACCACCGCCGGCCGCACCGGCGAGGCCAGCGCCGACGAGGCCGACCCGTCGTTCTTCCTCGACATCGCGAAGGTCCCGTCGGGCGTCAACGTGAACAAGGCGCTGCAGCAGAAGGGCGCCCGCGGCACGTTCACCGTGGACTGCGGCCGCAACGAGAACCAGCACTTCAACCCCGACAACTTCATCGCCCAGCCGGGGATCAAGAACGGTGCCCAGCACCTGCACGACTACGTCGGCAACCTCTCCACGAACGCCGACTCGAACAACAAGAGCCTCGTGAAGGCCGGCACCACCTGCAAGAACGGCGACAAGTCGGCCTACTTCTGGCCCGTCGTCCGCATCGACACCGGCGACGCCGAGAAGAACCCGCCCGCCACGCAGCCCGACCGGGCCGGCAGCGCCAAGGACAAGGCGAGCGCCCAGGTCGACTGCCCCGACGTCGCCAGCAAGCTGCCCGACGTCCCCGACCAGGCGATGGACGAGGTCAACCGCAACCTCGACCTGCTCGACAAGCAGATCGACGAGGCCAACAAGCGGATCGCGAACGGCGATCTCAAGACGCCGCAGGACATCCAGAACGCCGTCGTCGGGCCGCTCAAGGACAAGCGCGCGGCCACCATCGACCGGATCGCCATCGCGATCGGCCGCCGGGCCGCGAAGCCGACCGACCTCGGCGGGCTCGCGCAGTGCGCGCTCAAGCAGAACGGCCAGGGCGGCATCGACAACGGCGGCCAGAACAGCAACGGCCAGCCGGCGGAACTGCCCGGCGTCAACGACAAGAACGAGGTCGGCGACAACGACGGCGAGATCCAGCGCGTCCAGTCGGCGACGATCACCTTCACCAGCGGCGGCGCGAGCAAGGTCGTCGCGATGCCGCAGTTCCTCCGGATCCTCTACGGCGACGCCAAGCAGAGCACCAACGGCCCGGCCAACGCCCGGCCCAGCTGGACCTGCACCGGCTTCGAGGACCGGCTCACCGACCACTACCCGATCTGCCCGCAGAACAGCAAGGTCGAGCGGATCCACGCCTTCCCGAACTGCTGGGACGGCAAGAACATCGACAGCGCCAACCACCGCACGCACATCGTGTTCGCCGACCAGCAGGGCAAGTGCCCGAAGGGTTTCCAGAACGTGCCGCAGCTGGTGATCAAGCTGGTCTACAACATCCCGCACGACATCCAGGTCAAGGGCCAGTACAAGGTGGACGCCTTCGCGCAGGAGAAGCACAACCCCCGCTCGGACCACGACGACTTCGCCAACGTCATGGGCCAGCGCCTGATGAACCAGGTCGTCAACTGCATCAACACCGGCAAGCGCTGCAACCAGTGACCCGCTGACCGGCCTCTTCGAGGACATTCCCCGAAGGGGCCGGTCACGGCTGCCGGGTCCAGGTGACGGTGTCCGTCCGGCCGTCCCCGAGGGAGGTCGCCCGGACGACGTTCGGCCCCGGCTGCAGGGCGACCCCGGCCCAGACGGCGATGTGACCGTCGGGCACCCGGGTGCCGACCGGGACGCCGTTGACCGAGAGGCTGACCGGCGCGGTACCGGCGTAGACCTTGACGTCGGTGGTGGCGGTGGTCCGGACGGTGTCGCGGGCGGAAGTGATGTGCACGGACGGCCGGTCCGACCAGTTGGCCTGGTACCAGTAGAAGGCGTCCTTCCTGGTCACCCGGTCGTCGGTGACCAGTCCCTTGTCGTTGATGCCCGGGCGGTCGCCCTCGTTGCGCCCGTCCGAGGCGAAGTCGAACATCACCCAGACGAAGCTCCCCCACAGGTACGGCCGGGCCTCGATCGCCCGCCACGACGCCTCGGCGACCTCCGCCTGGTACTCCTCGGGGTGCCAGTGCCCGCCGGGGACCGGCGGGACGGGGTGCTGCTCGTGCTGCCGGACGCTCGCGCCGGCCCCGTACTCGGAGACCGAGATCCGGCGCTCCGGCTCGGCCCGGTGCAGCTCGTCCGCCCACTTCCCCAGGTTCGCGGCGCCGGGCAGGTACCAGCCGTAGTAGCGGTTGTAGCCGGTCAGGTCCGCGTGGCCGGCGAGGGCGTCGGTGTCGGCCAGGCAGCAGTGCGCGTACGTCGTGAGCCGGTCGGGGTCATCGGCGCGGAAGACGTCCTGGACCGCGGCGAGCACGGCGTTGGCGGCCGGGCTGGAGGCGTACTGCTCGTTGCCGAGGCCCCACATCGCCACCGACGGGTGGTTGACGTTTTGCCGGACCAGCTCGTGCGCCTGGGCCTCGGCGTTCGCGGTGAAGGCCGGCGAATCCGTCACCCAGCCGACCAGCGGCACCTCGGTCCAGACGATCAGGCCGAGCCGGTCGGCGAGCTCGTACTCGCGCGGCGAGTGCTGGTAGTGGGCCATCCGGACGGCGTTCGCCCCCAGTTCGGCGATCAGCGCGTAGTCGGCGTCGACGTCGGCATCGGAGACCGCCGCCCCGCGGTCCGGGCGGCTGGGCAGCTGGGTGTTCACCCCGTGCAGCGGGTACGGGACGCCGTTGAGCAGGAAGCCACGCCCGGGGTCGACGGCGAAGGTGCGCAGCCCGAGCGGGACGGTCACCGCATCCCCGCCCACCTCGGCGGTGACCGAGTACAGGTAAGGATCCCGGACGCCGTTCCACCGGTGCGGACGGATCACCCGCACCGCCGAGGTCGCCGGGGCCGTGCGGCCCGCGCCCACGGTGACGGTGGTGGCCGAGACCGCCACGACCCGGTGGGAAGCGTCCCGGACCACGGTCCGGACGGGGATCCGCCGCGTCACCGCGGAGTCGTTCGTGACCCGGGTCGTCACCGAGAGGTCGGCCGCCGCCGTGGTGAGCGCGTTCTGCCGCACGGTGACACCCGGCCCGCCGTAGTCGAGCGCGTCGACGTGGACCGGATCGGTGGTGATCAGCCGGACGTCGCGGTAGAGGCCACCGAACTGCGTGAAGTCGCCGTCGAGCGGGGCCACGGCCGCGTTCTTGCGGTTGTCGACCGCCACCGCGACCGGCACGAGTTCCCCGGGGCGGACAAGTCCGGTGATGTCGAACCGGAAGCCGGAGTAGCCGCCTTCGTGCCGGCCGGCGCGCCGGCCGGCCACGTAGACGTCGGTGACCAGGTTCGCGCCGTCGAACTGCAGGAACACCCGCCGGTCGCCGGCCGGGACGGCCACCCGGGTCCGGTACCACCCGACGTCACGCCGATAGTTGCCGCCGCCGTCGGAGCCGTCGGCGGCGTTCCACGTGTGGGGCACGGAGACCGGCGTCCACGCGGAATCGTCGAAATCGGCAGCCGCGGCGCCGGGAGCGTCGCCGAGGTGGAATCTCCAGCCGGTCGCCAAGACAGTCCAGGTGCGGGCGCGCCCGGGTGCCGCCACCGCGGCCGGAACGCAGAAACCGCACAGCAGCAGGGCGATCAGGGCGAAGACGAGCCGGCGCATGCCCGGGACTGTCACAGCCCGCCCGGCCGCGGGTCAATGCGCTTCGAGGACTTCGAAAACGCCTCCCGACGAAGGTATTCACCCACACGAAGGAGGGGGCCTTTCCCGCACCCGGGAAAGGCCCCCTCCGACGGCACCCGGCTCAGGAAGCCGCGCGCCGCTTCGTCCAGATGTCGTAGGCCACCGCGGCCAGCAGCACGACACCCTTGACCAGCATCACCCGCTCGCTCGGGGCGCCGATCAGGGACATGCCGTTGTTGATCACCGCCATGATCAGGCCACCGGTGATCGCGCCGACCACCTTGCCGACGCCGCCCTGGACGGCCGCGCCGCCGATGAACGCCGCCGCGATCGCGTCGAGCTCGAAGTTGACGCCCGCCGTCGGGCCCGCCTGGTTGAGCCGGCCGGCGAAGATGATCCCCGCCAGCGCGGCCAGCACGCCCATGTTGACGAAGATCCAGAACGTCACCTGCTTGACCTTGACGCCCGAGAGCGTCGCGGCCTGCAGGTTGCCGCCCACGGCGTAGATGTGCCGGCCGAACACCGACTTCCCGGCCACCAGCGAGTAGCCGAGCACCAGCACCGCCAGCAGGATGAGCACCCACGGCAGGTTCTTGAACCGCGCCAGCTGCACGACCAGCGCGAGCACCAGCACCGCGATCCCGGCGATCTTGAGCACGAACACCGGGAAGGGGTCGACGTCCTGGCCGTAGCCCATCCGTCCCGCCCGCTTCCGCCACTGCGTGAACACGATCCCGGCCACCGCGGCGACGCCGGCGAGCAGCGACACCAGGTCCGCCCCGCCGAGCGGGCCGAGGCCGATGTTGCCCAGGTAGCCGGAGGTGAAGCCGTTGGAGAGCGTGCGGATCGCGTCCGGGAACGGGCCGATGCCCTGGTTGCCCAGCACCGTCAGGGTCAGGGCCCGGAACGCCAGCATGCCGGCCAGCGTCACGATGAACGCCGGGATGCCGAAGTAGGCGACCCAGTAGCCCTGCCACGCGCCGATCGCCGCGCCGACGACGAGGGTGATCAGCACCGCCAGGAACCACGGCACGTGCGAGTTCACCATCAGCACCGCCGACACCGCGCCGGTCATCGCGACGACCGACCCGGCGGACAGGTCGATGTGCCCGGAGATGATCACCAGGATCATCCCGATCGCGAGGATCAGCACGTAGCTGTTCTGCACGATGATGTTGGAGATGTTCTGCGGCTCCAGCAGCGCGCCACCGGTGAGCACCTCGAACAGCACCACGATCAGCGCGAACGCGACGTAGATGCCGCTCTGGCGCGGGTTGATCGAGATCCTCCGCTTGGAGCGCTCAACCGGGGGCACGGCGGGCCGCGCTTCGGTCGTGGTCATTCCCGTTCCTTAGTCATGTACTGCATCAGCAGTTCCTGAGTGGCTTCTTCGCGCTTGGCCTCGCCGGTGATCCGGCCGGCCGAGAGCGCGTAGATCCGGTCGCAGAGCCCGAGCAGCTCCGGCAGCTCGGAGGAGATGACCAGGACGGCCTTCCCCTGGGCGGCCAGCTCGTTGATGATCGTGTAGATCTCGAACTTCGCGCCCACGTCGATGCCGCGGGTCGGCTCGTCCAGGATCAGCACGTCCGGATCGGTGAAGATCCACTTGGCCAGCACGACCTTCTGCTGGTTGCCGCCGGAGAGCTTCCCGGTCACGCTCTGCACACTCGGTGCCTTGATCCGCAGATCGCGGCGGTAGGAGTTGGCGGTGTCGTGCTCGGCGTGCTCGTTGACCCAGCCGTGCTTGGCCAGCTTGCCCAGCCCGGCCGCGGACACGTTGCGCTGGATGTCCTCGATCAGGTTGAGCCCGTAGCGCTTCCGGTCCTCGGTGGCGTAGGCGATGCCGTGGCGGACGGCCTCCTGCACCGACCGGACGTCGATTTCCTTGCCGTGCTTGAGGATCCGCCCGGAGATGTCCTTGCCCCACGACCGGCCGAACACGCTCATCGCGAGCTCGGTGCGGCCCGCGCCCATCAGCCCGGCCAGCCCGACGATCTCCCCGCGCCGCAGCGAAAGCGACGCGTGGTCGACGACGACCCGCCCGGCCTGGGTGGGGCTGTGCACGGTCCAGTCCTCGATCCGCAGCACCTCTTCGCCGATCTCCGGCTCCCGCGGCGGGAACCGGTGCTCGAGGTCGCGGCCGACCATGCCGGTGATGATGCGCTCTTCGGTCAGCCCCGCCGCGTCGAGCGTATCGATCGTCCGGCCGTCACGCAGGATCGTGACGGTGTCGGCGATCGCCGTCACCTCGCCGAGCTTGTGCGAGATGATCACGCAGGTGACGCCCTCGTCCCGCAGCCCGCGCAGCAGGTCGAGCAGGTGGGCCGAGTCGTCGTCGTTGAGCGCCGCGGTGGGCTCGTCGAGGATCAGCAGCTTGACCTCTTTGGACAGTGCCTTGGCGATCTCGACGAGCTGCTGCTTGCCGACACCGAGTTCCTGCACCGCCCGCGTGGCGTTTTCGGCGAGGCCGACGCGCTTGAGCAGCGCGCCGGCCTCGTGGTTGGTGCGGTTCCAGTCGACCCAGCCGCGCTTGGCCTGTTCGTTGCCGAGGAAGATGTTCTCCGCGATCGACAACTGGCCGCACAGCGCGAGCTCCTGGTGGATGATCACGATCCCGCGCCGTTCGCTGTCGCGCACCGACCCGAACTCGCACCGCTGCCCGTCGAAGGTGATCTCGCCGTCGTACGTCCCGTGGGGGTAGACGCCCGAGAGCACCTTCATCAGGGTGGACTTCCCGGCGCCGTTCTCCCCGCAGATCGCGTGGATTTCCCCGCGGCGCACGGAAAGAGTGACGTCCGACAGCGCCTTGACCCCGGGGAAGGTCTTGGTGATCCCGCGCATGCCGAGCAGTTCGGTCATTTCAGCTGACCTGCCGTGTAGTAGCCCGAGTCGACGAGTTCCTTCTGGTAGTTGGCCTTGTCCACGGTGACCGGCTGCAGCAGGAAGGACGGGACGACCTTCTTGCCGTTGTCGTAGTCCTTCGTGTTGTTGACCTCGGGCTTGCCGCCCTTGAGCACCGCGTCGGCCATCTTCACCGTGGTGTCGGCGAGGATGCGGGTGTCCTTGAAGATCGTCGAGTACTGCTCACCGGCGATGATGGACTTGACCGAGGCGACCTCGGCGTCCTGCCCGGTGACGATCGGGTACGGCTGGCCGGCGGTGCCGTAGCCGTTGCTCTTCAGCGCCGACAGGATGCCGATCGACAGGCCGTCGTACGGCGAGAGCACACCCTGGACCTTCGCGCCACCGGTGTAGGTCTTGGTCAGCAGGTCTTCCATGCGCCGCTGCGCGGTGGCCGGGTCCCAGCGCAGGATGGCCGCGCGGGCGAAGTCGGTCTGGCCGCTCTTGACGACCAGCTTGCCGCTGTCCATCAGGGGCTTGAGGACGGACATCGCGCCGTTGAAGAAGAAGGTCGCGTTGTTGTCGTCCGGGGACCCGGCGAACAGCTCGACGTTGAACGGGCCCGCACCGTCGCCCAGGCCCTTGACCAGCGAGTTCGCCTGCTCGACACCGACCTTGAAGTTGTCGAAGGTGGCGTAGTAGTCGACGTTCGGCGAATTGCGGATCAGCCGGTCGTAGGCGATGACCGGGATCTTCTTGTCGGCCGCCTCCTGCAGCTGGGTGGTGATGGCGGTGCCGTCGATCGAGGCGACGACCAGGACCTTGGCGCCCTTGGTGATCTGGTTCTCGATCTGGTTCACCTGGGTGGGGATGTCGTTCTCGGCGTACTGGAGGTCGACCTTGTAGCCGAGCTTCTCCAGGGCGGCCTTGATGTTGTCGCCGTCGTGGATCCAGCGTTCCGACGACTTGGTCGGCATGGTGACGCCGACCAGGGCGCCCGCCGCGCTGGCGCCGGGAGCCGCGGTCTGGTCCGCGGTCTTCTGGCTCGAGCCGCACGCCGACAGCGTGAGCACGAGCCCCGCGGCGGCGACCGCCGCGATTCCTCTGGTGAACTTCATCGTTCTTTCTTCCTTTCTCAGAAGCCCTGAGCGAGCCGGTGGTAAGCCTGGTTCCAGCGGATGCGGTCGGCGAAGTCGTGCGGCGTCGTGTCCTTGTCGATGACGAGGAGCTCGACGCCGAGCAGGTTCGCGAAGTCACGCAGGGTCTCGGTGCCCACGGCCTGGGTGAGCACGGTGTGGTGCGGGCCGCCCGCGGTGATCCACGACTCCGCGGACGTCGCCAGCGACGGCGCCGGCTCCCAGACCGCCCGGGCGACCGGCAGATTCGGCAGCGGCTCGTCCGGCGCGACGACGTCGATCTCGTTGGCCACCAGCCGGAACCGGTCGCCGAGGTCGACCAGGCCGAGGACGACACCGGGGCCGGGCGCGGCGTCGAAGACCAGCCGGACCGGGTCCTCGCGGCCGCCGATGCCCAGCGCGTGGATCTCGCAGGACGGCTTGGCGGCAGCGATGCTCGGGCAGACCTCCAGCATGTGGGCGCCGAGGATCTTCGGCTTGCCCGGCCCGAAGTGGTAGGTGTAGTCCTCCATGAACGACGTGCCGCGGGTCTTGCCCACGCCCATCGCCTTGACCGCGGCGAGCAGCGCCGAGGTCTTCCAGTCGCCCTCGCCGCCGAAGCCGTAGCCGTCGGCCATCAGGCGCTGCACCGCGAGGCCGGGCAGCTGCCGCAGTCCGCCGAGGTCCTCGAAGTTCGTGGTGAAGGCACCGAACCCGCCGTCGGTGAGGAACTTCCGCATCCCGGCTTCGATGCGGGCGGCGTACTGCAGCGACTCGTGCCGCGCTCCCCCGGCCGCCAGCTCCGGCACAACGTTGTATTCCTCGGCGTAGCGCTGCACCAGCGCGTCCACAGAGTCCTTTTCGGACACCTGGTCGACCAGCTCGACGAGGTCGTTGACGCCGTAGGTGTTGACCGAGACGCCGAACCGCAGTTCGGCCTCGACCTTGTCGCCCTCGGTGACGGCGACGTCGCGCATGTTGTCGCCGAACCGGGCCAGCCGCAGGTTCCGCAGGTGGTCGGCGCCGATCGCGGCCCGCGCCCACGCGTCGATCCGGGCGACGACGACCGGATCGGACACGTGCCCGGCGACGGTCTTGCGCGGCACGCCGAGGCGGGTCTGGATGAACCCGAACTCCCGGTCGCCGTGCGCGGCCTGGTTGAGGTTCATGAAGTCCATGTCGATGGTGGACCACGGGAGCGCCTCGTTGAGCTGCGTGTGCAGGTGCAGCAGCGGCTTGCGCAGCGCGTCGAGCCCGGTGATCCACATCTTCGCGGGCGAGAAGGTGTGCATCCACGCGATCACGCCGACGCAGGCGGCGTCGGCGTTGGCCTCCTGCAGCACGCGGCGGATCGACGCGGCCTCGGTCAGCACCGGCTTGCCGACGATCTCGGCCGGGAGCGCGCCGGAGGCGGTCAGCAGCTGCTGGATGCGCAGCGACTGGCCGGCGACCTGCTCGAGGGTCTCCTCGCCGTAGAGGGCCTGGCTGCCGGTGAGGAACCAGAGCTGGGGTTTCGATGCCGAAGTCATCGTTCTCCTTGGGAAGATCAGTGCTGGCCGTAGACGTTCTGGTACCGGGCGTAGAGCCGGTCGACGTCCTCGGGCGGGAGGGGTTCGGGCGTGCCGAGCTCGAAGGCCTTGTGGACCGTGCGGGCCACGTCCTCGACCATCACCGCGGCCTTGACCGCGTCGCGCGCGGTGCGGCCGACGGTGAACGGGCCGTGGTTGCGCATCAGCACCGCGGGCGAGCGGCTCGAGCGAAGCGTTTCGACGATGCCGCGGCCGATGGAGTCGTCGCCGATCAGGGCGAACGGCCCGATCGGGATCTCCCCGCCGAACTCGTCGGCGATCATCGTCAGCACGCACGGGATCGGCTCGCCGCGGGCCGCCCACGCCGTGGCGTAGGTCGAGTGGGTGTGCACGACGCCACCGATCTCCGGCATGTGCCGGTAGACGTAGGCGTGCGCGGCGGTGTCGGACGACGGTGCGAGGTCGCCTTCGACGAGTTCGCCGCGCAGGTCGGTGACGACCATGGTGTCCGCGGACAGGTTGTCGTAGGACACGCCCGAGGGCTTGATGACCAGCAGGTCCCGGCCCGGGACCCGCGCCGAGACGTTGCCCGCGGTCCAGATGACCAGCTCGTTGCGGGTCAGCTCGCCGTGCAGCTTCGCGACCGTCTCCCGGAGTTCGGCGACGGTGTCGAGCACTTCACCGGTCAGCGACATCAGGACCGTCCTTTCGCGACATCGCGGCGGCGGGCCGCCAGGCGGTGCATGACATCGTTGCCGCCACGGCCGAAGTAGTCGTGCAGCTGCGTGTATTCGGCGTACAGCTCGTCGTAGGCGACGACGTGCGCGGGCACCGGCCGGTACACCGCGCGGTCGACCGAGCCCATCGCGGCGGCGGCCGCGCGGATGTCCGGGTGGGCCCCGGCGGCGACGGCCGCGTGGATGGCCGAGCCGAGCGCGGGTCCCTGCGCCGAGCCGATCACCGACAGCGGGAGGTTGGTGACGTCGGCGTAGATCTGCATGAGCAGCGCGTTCTTCGCCAGCCCGCCCGCGATGATCAGCTCGGTGACCGGGACGCCGGCCGCGTTGAACGTTTCGATGATCTTCCGGGTGCCGAAGGCGGTGGCCTCCAGCAGGGCGCGGTAGGTGTCCTGGGGACGGGTGGCGAGCGTCTGCCCGACGATCACGCCGGACAGCTCGTGGTCGACCAGCACCGACCGGTTGCCGCTGTGCCAGTCCAGCGCGATCAGGCCGTGTTCGCCGATCTCCTGCTGGGCGGCCAGGCGGGTGAGGTGCTCGTGCCCCTCGTAGGACGCCGGCACGCCGTGCTCGACGAACCAGCCGAAGATGTCGCCGACGCCGCTCTGGCCGGCCTCGTACCCCCACAGGCCGGGCACGATGCCGCCTTCGACGACGCCGCACATGCCGGGGACCTCGCGCAGCTCGGCGCCGTTCATCACGTGGCAGGTCGAGGTGCCCATGATCGCCACCATCTGCCCGGGCTCGACGGCCTGGGCGGCGGGCGCGGTGACGTGCGCGTCGACGTTGCCGACGGCGACCGCGATGCCCTCGGGCAGCCCGGTCCAGGCCGCGGCTTCCGCGGTCAGCGACCCGGCGCGGGAGCCCAGCTGGCCCAGCGGGTGCTCCAGCTTGTCGGCCACGAAGGACTCGAAGCCGGGGGCGAGCTCGCGGAGGAAGTCGCGGCTGGGGTACTGGCCGTCCTGGAGGATGCCCTTGTAGCCGGCCGTGCAGGCGTTGCGGACGTAGGTGCCGGCGAGCTGCCAGACGATCCAGTCGGCCGCCTCCACCCAGTGCCGCATCGCGGCGTAGACCTCGGGTGCTTCTTCGAACAGCTCCAGGGCCTTGGCGAACTCCCACTCCGAGGAGATCAGCCCGCCGTAGCGCGGGAGCCACTTCTCGCCGCGAGCGCGGGCCAGGTCGTTGATCCGCACGGCCTGCGGCTGCGCCGAGTGGTGCTTCCAGAGCTTCACGTACGCGTGCGGGTGGCCTTCGAACTCGGGCAGTTCGCACAGCGGCGTCCCGTCCGCGGTCGTCGGCACCATCGTGCACGCGGTGAAGTCGGTGGCGATGCCGACGACGTCGGCCGCGTCGACGCCGGCGTCCCGCAGCGCCGCCGGGACGGCGTTGCGCAGCACCCCGACGTAGTCCGCCGGCACCTGCAGCGCCCATTCCGGCGGCAGCGCGCGGCCCGTGGCGGGCAGCGTCTCGTCGAGCACCCCGTGCGGGTACTCGAAGACGCCGGAGCCGAGTTCGGCCCCGTCAGCCACGCGCACGACCACCGCGCGGCCCGACAGCGTGCCGAAGTCGACGCCGACGGTGAGTGGTTCTCCCACGGTGTCTTCCCTCCTGGTTGGTGACCGGGACGCGGCGCGGGCGGCGGTGAACGCGCCGCGCCCCGGGGTCTTAGCGGCCGGTGAGCACCAGTGTCGTCACCGAGTTGGCCGGCAACGTCAGCTTCGACGTCGCGGCCAGGCCGGTGATCTCCCTGGTCTGCGGCACGATGGCGGTCGGCGCGGCGAGGCTGTTGCGCCCCGCCGGGTCGCCGGTGAGCGTGGTGAGCGTGCCGGTGCCGTCGACGGCGGTGACGCCGGTGAGCGCCAGCCGTGCGGTCTGCACCTGCCCGGTCGGGTTGACGAGTTTGACCGTGAAGGTCTTCCTTCCGCTCTTCGTGGTCACGTTGACCACCTGCCGCAGGGGGCTGCCCTGGTTGAGGCGGCTGGTGACGATCTGCTTGCCGAGGGTGCTGGAGAACATCTGCTGCACCCAGTACGACGGCGAGCCGTAGCTGCTCCCGGCGTCGAGCCCGATCAGGTTGACCGGCCAGTTGGACTGGTTCTCGTGCACCAGCACCGGCGCGTACATCGAGCCGATGACGACGTCGCTGTTGCGTTCGAGCCCGGTGAGGAACGCGGCCTCGCCGATGGCGGCGGCCAGGGTGCCGGTGGGCCGGCCGTCCTGGGCGCCGTACTCGCCGACGAGGATGTCCGGGCCGCTGCGGTCGGCGGTGTCGTAGCGGGTCGAGTTGTCGGTGAACCACTGCGGCGACTGGTAGTAGTGGTCGTCCGCGGCGTCCGGGCGCACCCCGGTCGACGTGCTCGACGCGGCCCCGCCCTGCAGGCCGCCGGTGGTGGCGATGACGGTCAGCTGCGGGTACTTCGCCTTGATGGCGTTGTTCATGTCGGTGAAGCGCCAGGCGTAGCTGCCCGAGCCGTCGAACCAGTCCTCGTTGCCGACCTCGACGTAGTGCAGGTCGAACGGCGCCGGGTGCCCGTCGGCGATCCGCTTGGCGCCCCACGTCGTCGAGGCGTCGCCGATGGCGTACTCGATCTCGTCGAGGGCTTCCTGGACGTAGGCCGGGTAGTCGGCCTGGTCGACGTGCTGGCCGTTGAGGGTGTAGCCGGCGAACAGAGCCAGGAGCGGCTGGGCGCCGATGTCCTCGGCGAGCTTCAGGTAGTCGAGGATGCCGAAGCCGTCGGTGGACCAGTAGCCCCACGCGGTGTTCTGGTGGCCGGGCCGCTGCTCGAGCGGGCCGATGGTGTTCTTCCACGCGAACCGGGTGTCGAGCGTGCTGCCCTCGAGGTAGTTGCCACCGGGGACGCGGAACAGGCCGAGCTTCATCGCCGCGAGCTTCTGCCCGAGGTCGGCGCGGACGCCGTTGGGCCGGTTCTTGAAGGTCGGCGGGAACAGCGACACCTGCTGGAACCAGGCGTCCCCGCTCAGCGCCTTCTTCCCCTTGTTGACCAGGGACACGACGATCCGGTTGTCGGTGGACGCGGTGATCGTCGACGGCGTCGTGAAGCTGAACGTCTGCTGCGCCCAGGTCGGGCCGACCGGCTGGAGGTCCTTGCTCGCCAGCACTGTGCCATCCGGCTTCTCGAGGCTGACCCGGACGCCGCCGGTCCAGGTGCCCTTGGCGAAGAAGCTGCCGGTGTACTTGGTCGACGGCTTGGCGGCGACGCCGTAGAAGCCGACGTTCGCGGCGGCCACCCGGCCGGCGGCCGGGACCGCGTCGGCGTGCAGCTTCAGTGAGCGGTCGAGCGCGGTGTTCAGCGGGTTCGCGGTGTCGACCGAGTAGGCACCGGTCGCGCCCGCCGAGGTGACCAGCGACCAGTACGGCACCGGCGTGTCGCCCGCGCCGCTGCCGGGCTGGTAGCCCTCCTTGAAGGTGCGGTTGCGGACGAGCTCGGCGTAGAGCCCGCCTTCGACCGAGTGGCTGATGTCTTCGAGGATCGAGCCGTAGGTGGTCGGCCGGGTGTTGGCGCGCACGACGTTGGCGTCGACGGCCAGCTGGTTGGCCCCGGCCAGGGTGCCGATCTGGGCCGCGGTGAGCGGGAAGCGGCGCAGTTCGACCTCGTCGACGGCCCCGGTGAAGCCGGAGCCGACGGTGAACGGCGCCGCCGCGGTGCCCGAAGCCGGGCAGGCGGAGACGTCGAGGGTCGTCCCGGTGGGCGTACCGCAGGTGCTGGTGACCGCGGCCGCGTCGCCGTCGGCGTAGACGGTGAGCCGCTGGGCGGCGCGGTCGAGGACGAGGGCGGCGTGGTGCCAGTTGCCGTCGGCGAGCCCGCCGCCGTTCGTGGTCACCTGGATCGTGCCGACGCGGGCGGTGAGCTTGCCGCCGGTCACGCCGAGCGCGTAGCCGTCACCGTGGTCGACGAGGGTGCCCGACGCGGTGGTGCGGAACCAGGCGGCCAGCGACAGCGAGCCGGTGCCGGTGTCGAACGCGGGCGAGCTGCCCATGTCCACAGTGGACTTGCCGTCGAGCTGGACGGCCTTGCCCGAGGCTCCGGCGGTCCACGTGGCACCCTTCAGCGTGCCGTCGGCGGCGTTCGCCGAAGCGTCGCGGGCCACCGTGCCGGTGCCTTCGTCGAAGTGCCACGAGCCGCTCGCGGCCAGCGCGGCGACGGCGGACGCGGTCAGCGGCGTCGGGTACGCGCGGACGTCGTCGATGCCGCCGGCGAACCAGTCGGCGGGGCCGCCGGCCCACTTGCCGCGGCCGATCTCCAGGTGCCCGGCCGCGGTCCACGGCGTGGTGAACGGGACGCTCTGCTGGAAGGTTCCGTTGACGTACAGGGAAAGCGTGCCGGCGGCCCGGTTGTAGACGCCGGCGACGTGCTGCCACTGGTCGGCCTGCGCGGGCAGCGTCGACACCGCGGAGGATGACGGGGTGTCGCCGTCGCCCGCGCGGCGGGTGAAGGCGAACCGGCCGTCGGCGGCGCGCTGGAGGTAGAAGCCGCTGATCGCCGAACCGTCGACGCTCACGGCCGTCCGGAAGCCGGTGGCCGCACCGGGCTTGACCCACGCCGACACCGAGAAGCTCTGCGCGGTGTCCACGACCGGAGCCGGGACGTCGACCGCGGCGTCGGTGCCGTTCAAGGCGACGCCGTGCGGGCCGACGACCCCGTCGCCCCAGGCCGCGCCGCCGGTCAGGGTGGCGGTGCGCGCGTCGAGGGAGTCGTCCGCCGTGGTCGTGCCGGTGCCCTCGTCGAGACCCCAGTGCCCGGCGATGGTGAGCCGGGCCGCGTCGGCGGCGGTCAGCGGGCCCGAGTAGGCGCGGACGTCGTCGATCGCGCCGTCGACGAAGTCCACCGGGTTGCCGCCGTATTTGCCGCGGCCGATCACCAGGTGCCCGGTGCCCGCCCACGCGGTGGGCGCGGCGACGGTGGCCTGGCGCGTGCCGTCGACGTACAGCGACAGCGTCGACGCGGCCGCGTCGAACACGCCGGTGAGCTGGTACCACTGGCCGGCGACGGGGTCGAAGTTCGCCGACGCGACCACGCCGTCGGCCGGGGCGTCCCCGGCCAGGCGGGTGAAGGCGAACCGGCGGGAGTCGTCGCGGAACTGCAGGAAGAAGTTGCTGACCTGGGTGCCGTCGACACTGACGAACGTCTGGAACCCGGACGTCTTGTCCAGCTTGACCCAGCTGCTCACGGAGAAGCTCTTGGTCGTGTCGAGCACCGGCGCACCGGCGTCGGCGAAGCCATTGGCGCCGTCGGTCGTCAGTGCTCCGCCCCGGATGCCCGGGCCCCAGCCCGCGCCGCCGTTCAGCGTCGCCGGGTGGCTGCCCGCCGTGTCGGCGGCGGTCGTCCCGCTGCCGTCGTCGAACGCCCAGTGCCCGGCCAGGGTGGCGTCGGCCGAAGCGGCCGGAGCCACCGCCACCGGAACGCCGGCGCACAGCGCCAAGGCGGCGAGCACGGCCATGGGCCGCCGCAGTCTGCGGAGCATGACTCTCCCTTGAGTGTGAGCGCTCACATGGTCCACCCGGCCGGCGGACCGGGTGTCAGCGGGTCCGTCTGGTGACGAGGCGTTGCAGGACGATGAAGACGAACAGCAGGGCCCCGGTGATGATCGAGGTCCACCAGGAGTTGAGGGTGCCGTCGAAGGTGATCAGCGTCTGGATGATGCCGAGCACCATGATCCCCAGCACGGTCCCCAGCACGTACCCGGAGCCGCCGGTGAGGATGGTGCCGCCGATGACGACCGCGGCGATCGCCGTCAGCTCCAGGCCGACGCCGTTGAGCGGGTCGCCCGAGGACTTGTAGAGCACCAGCAGCAGCCCGCCGAGCGCCGAGCAGACCCCGCTGATCGTGTACACCGCGATCTTGGTGCGGCCGGTCTTGAGCCCCATCAGCATCGCCGACTGCGCGTTGCCGCCGATCGAGTAGACCGTCCGCCCGAACCGGGTGAAGGCCAGGACGTAGGCCGCGGCGGCCACGACCAGCACGGCGACCACCACGCTGATCGAGATGTGCAGCTCGCCGCCGAGCGGGATCTGCGTCTGGGCCAGGGTGGCGATCGTCGCGTTGTCGATCGAGTAGGCCTCGGTGGTGAAGCTGTAGCAAAGGCCCCGCGCGAAGAACATCCCGATCAGCGTCGCGATGAACGGCTGGATCTCGAAGAAGTGGATCAGCGCGCCCATCCCGGCGCCCAGCACCGCGCCGACCACCAGCACCACGGCGATCGCCGCGTACGCCGACCAGCCGTGCTTCTGCATCAGGTCGCCGGAGATGACCGTGGACAGGGCGACCAC
>NZ_JBHVXZ010000104.1:0-35612 GCF_042881395.1 Amycolatopsis sp. NPDC058278
GCCTGGTCACACTGGCGCCGACGCCACCAACACCGCGCCCGACAAGCCCACTACCAGCGAAGACACGCCATCAATCACGAAGTGCGGCTGGAGTACTAATACTCCAGCCGCAGATCGTAATCTTCATGGTTGAAGGGTTGTGGCAGCGGCCACTGAGAACTCCCAGGTACGGCCGGTCTCCGTATGGTTGGCCGGATGAGCAGGGACATACGCATGTGTTTCATCGGCGACTCCTTCGTCCAGGGGATCGGCGACCCGGAGTACCGGGGATGGGTCGGCCGGGTGCTCGCGGCTACCCGTGACGACATCACGGCCTTCAACCTCGGCATCAGGCGCAACACCTCCGAGGACGTCATGCGCCGCTGCTGGCAGGAGGTCCTGCCCCGGACCCTGCCCGATGCCGACAATCGGCTGGTCATCTCCTTCGGCAGCAACGACGCCGTCGAAGAGGGCGGCAGGGTCCGTGTCGCTCCGGATCGCTGCCTGGACAATCTGGCCTCGATCCTCGATGAATGTTGGCGTCGGGCGATCGCAGCGCTGGTGGTGGGCCCGCCACCGGTCATCGGCGCAGGTGCGGAGCATCTGCGGCGGACTTCAAAACTCGCCGGCGAGATGGCCGCGCTCTGTCGATCACGTGACGTCCCGTTCATCGGCACGACCCAGGACCTGGCCGTCGACTCCGTCTGGATTCGGGAAGCCATGGCCGACGACGGCGCGCACCCTGGAAGTGGCGGCTACGAGAGGCTGGCGGACCTCATACGCGTGGACCAATGGCACGAATGGATCAGCGACCCGCGCCCCTGACTGGCGGCAGCCGTTGCCCACCGTCACCCTTCGTCGCATTCGCGGCCAGATGGCTCCCCATCAACTGGCCGCGGGCAGGGAATCAGAACTGGTCACCCACGGGCTGCTCGGCGTCGGTAGTGGCTGTGGCGGGCGCGGGCTTGGTGGCGTCGGCGCCAGGCGGACCAGCGCATTCGGTGGGCGGTGTCGCGGGTGGGCCGGGCGACGAGAGCGGTGAACAGGCGCTGGATCTCGTTGCAGGTGAGCGGGATCAGCCCGTCAGAGCTGGTCCCGTCGTCGGCCGGGGCTTGGTCGCGGCATTCGAGGGCAGCGGTGACGGCGAGGAAGGCGTGCGCGATCAGGGCCAGGGTGACCCAGCGGTGCCAGGAGCCCCAGCGGCGTACTTGGTGCTCGTCCAGTCCCGCCAGTGTCTTTGAACTCTGGAATGTCTCCTCCACTGTCCATCGGCTTCCCGCAACCTTGACCAGTGCGGACAGGGGGAGCGGGCGGAGCGAGTAGCAGCGGTAGCAGGCCAGCTCGCCGGTGGTGCGGTTGCGGCGGACCATCAGGTGCTGATGGCCGGTCGGATCGCCTGCGGTGATGGCGATCAGTGCCCAGTCGTAGTAGCGATGTCCCTTCGCGCCGTGTCCGGCCGAGAGCTTCTGCCAGGCCCGGCGCGGGATGCGCTTGGCGAGGTGGTCGGCCCGTTGGGGTCCGGCGGGGGTAGGGATGTGGTGGGTGCGGGAGACCGCGAGCACGTAGCCCAGTTCGCGCGCCTCCAGCGCGGCGCGAAGTTTCGGGTTGTCGCCGTAGATCTCGTCGCCGGCCGCCCACGCGGCCGGGGCTCCGGCGTCCAGGGCGCGTTCGATCATCTGCCAGGCTAGTTGTGGCTTGGTCGCGAATCCCACATCTTGCGGGACAGCTGCAAGCTCGCAGCGTTCCTGGTCGCCGGTCCAGGACTTGGGCAGGTAGAGGGCGCGGTCGATGCCGGCGTGGCCGTGCCGGGAGGTGTAGGTGAGGTAGACAGCGACCTGGGCATTCTCGATCCTGCCCGCGGTGCCGGTGTACTGGCGCTGCACTCCCACCGTGTGGGTGCCCTTCTTCAGATCACCGGTCTCGTCGACCACGAGTACGGCCCCTGGTCGTCGGCCAGGTTCTCCAACACGAACTCGCGCAGGTCGTCACGGACCAGGTCGGCGTCCCACTTCGCTCGCCCGAGCAGGTGCTGCAGCCCGTCCGGCGTGGCGTCCCCGATGTACTCGGCGATCGTCCAGCAGTTCTTGCGCGGCAGGTCTGCCAGCAGCCCCAGCATCAACTGTCGTGTCCGACGCCGGGGTTCGACCCGCGCGAAGCGGCCGCGATCCGGCCCATCAGGTCCTCGAACATTGCCTGCCAGCGGGCAGGCACTACGCTGTGACCTGCGGCCACCGCAGGGTCTTCTGTCTTCACACACCGATGATCAGCGATGGCGCACCCGTCTCCGCACCGACCCCACCAGCAAGATCACGATCTGCGGCTGGAGTACTAACCAACAGCGCACGCATCTCGGCAGAAGAGGACGTTCAAGTGTGGTGTAAGCACCGCGGCGGGCGGATTGTGTGGGCCTCTGAGACCGGCGATCGTTGGGTCAGGGCTGGCGAAGGTTGCTGATCACGGCTTCGGCCATCTTCGCTACGTTGCCGCAACGGTCGTCAGCCCAGTAGTTCTTGGGCAGATCCTCTCCGATGATCTGGAAGGTGAGCATCTGCTGCTCGGTGGCCCGACCGACATCGAGCAGTTCATCGGCGGTCCGTGCTGGTGAGGCCGACGGCGCGGTGAGTGGGCGTATCTTCCTGGCCGGTTTGGAGACGGTCGCGTTCGCGCTCATCGATTCGATCGACGAGCAGCCGAATAGGGGCGCGGTGGTTCCCGAACGGCTGCACCCCCGTCGGGAGGATCGGCCACCGCGTCGGCGATCTGGTCCTTCGTGGGCGGGCTGCACGGATCGGCGTTGAACTTCGCCAGGTCGAACGGGCGGTCGACTTGGTCCAACGGCAGCGGGGCACCGGTCTGCGCCGGCGACGGCGGCTGGGCCAGCACATGGTCGGTGTCGACGAGCCGCATTCGGTGAGTGGGCTCGCCGACACCCCGGGAAGCGGGCCCGGTCCCCGCGCCGCCGCTTCAGGTGTGGTCGACCTCGACCAAGGCCGGCGCGCTGCAGGGTGAGGAGGAACACAGGCACACGCAGCAACGTTCTGACCTGCATAGACGTCGGTCGCTGTGCTTTGTAAAAGGGTAGGGATGGGCGAACCTCTCGCCAATTTTCGTCGCGTTATATCGGCGATATATCGAATCGTGGATCCGGCTCCTGCCGGTCTTGGCATCTCTCAGCGGTCGGTGACGGTGTCGACGGTCGGATTGGCGCCGGCGATCCGGAAGCTGGCCGACGAGAACCTGCAGGTCCGACTCGCGGTGTCCCTGCACACGCCGGACGATGAGCTAAGGGACACGCTGGTGCCGGTGAACAATCGCTGGTCGGTCGACGAGGTCCTCTCCGCCGCTCGGTACTACGCCGACACCTCGGGACGCCGGGTCTCGATCGAGTACGCGCTGATCCGGGACATCAACGACCAGCCTTGGCGTGCGGAGCTGCTGGCCAAGCGACTGCGTCGGCACCTGGGCCAGCTGGTCCATGTCAACGTGATCCCGCTGAACCCGACGCCGGGCAGCAAGTGGGATGCGTCGCCGAAGCCGGTGGAGCGGGAGTTCGTGCGCCTGGTTAACGCCGGCGGTGTCGCGTGCACAGTCCGGGACACCCGGGGCCAAGACATCGCCGCGGCCTGTGGTCAGCTGGCCGCTGAAGGCTGAGTTTTGTTCATTTCGATGATGGAGTGTGTGTCGTGATGTATGCGCCCAGCCTGTTGGATCCGGCTGTGGAGGAGCTTCGGCTCGCGGATGTGGTCGGTCGTGGCGCGACCGAGGTGGCTCGTGAGGCCCGGTCCCTGTTGGGTGAGCGGTTCAGCTCGGTGACGTTCATGTACGTGCTGATGCGGGCGTTCGAGATCGAGTACACCGCAGCCCGGGACGCATCGCGGTGGCACGAGTTCCATGGCGGGCCGCGGGCACTGTCCGACGCTGATCTCGAGAAACTGCTCGCTCCGTGGTTAGAGCGCTAACCATTCGATCAGCCGTCTGAGGTGGGGCAGCGCGTGCCCGACTTCGGCGCCGCGAACCGTGGACAGCTGACTGACCAGCTGAACGTGCCTAGCTGCCCTCGGTCGACGTGCCATCTGAATGAGACGTCCATGCCCGCGGATACATGCTCCGACTGACATGCGGGGATGCTGTTTCGACGACTGGTGCATCGTGAGGCCTGCGGCTGGCGGCGACACCGGATGCGGTAGCGGCGACAGCACGGGGACGTGGAGATGAGCCAGGTCCAGCGCACGTGCATGGTTGTCGCGAGATGCAGCAGGATGGTGGCGACTACGCCGTAGGTGACGGTGAGGACGTAGGTGCCGAGGCTCGCATCAGGCAATCCTCGAAGCTGACGTGAACAGTAGACCGTCTCGTTCAGCTGTGCGGATACACAGCCTGACGAACCATGCATCCCGGGCTAAGGTCATCGCTACGATTGAGCTTGCACCGCCAAGTGAGAGAGCGCTCAGGGGAGAGAGGGTGGGTCGCACGTGGCGCGTGGTGCTCAGACCAAACCACCTTCTGTCAACCGGCGCGAGGCCAACGCACGGCAGTCTGGTAGGCCGCCGCCGACCTTGGGCCAAGCGGGTGAAGTGCCGCTGTCTGCAGAACATTCACGACCGCCAACACGATTGCCCGGGCGACAGGTCGTGTGTACCGCAACACCGGGAGCGTATGTGTCTCGTGCCAACGCCTTTCTCAGCTGGTCGACCTCGGACTCCCGGATCGAGCCCCTCGCCGATCTGACGAGAAGTTGGCTGTTCACCCTGTTCGAGGGGGAGATAAATTTCTTCTTTTCGCGCGAAATCGAGCCCGGCGACGCCGCCCTGTCGAGCTTCTACGAAGCACTGAACCGCGCCGATCTCGGATTTGTCTTCCTGTCCCAGCGGACGGCACGCAGCCCATGGGTGATCTACGAGAGCGGCTGCCTCAATCCCTCGCTCCGCAAGGGCAAGGTATTTCCGTTGTTGTTTGATCTCACGCCACGAGAGCTGAAGACCATCTGCCCGCCGCTAGCGGAGTTCCAGGCAGTTTCGCTGCGGAGCAGCGATCACGTCCGCCGGTTGGTCGACAAGGTGTGCCGTCTCATCGACCTGGACGAAATCGCTTCCATGCGGGTAAAAGAACGATTCCACCGTAGCTACGGCGAACTGGAACAAAGCGATCAAGTCCAGGGTCGACAGCAGGCGGATGCTGCCCGACCGGTTCTCGGGAACGATCGCCTACAACGACAACATCGGCGGGTCAACGAACTTCCAGATGCCCGCCTTGTTCGGCGAGTTCGACAGGGAATTGCTGCTAGTCGGCATCAACTTCAACTTCCTGCTAAACCTGAAGAACAACACGGAGAACTTCGCCGCCCTGCTGGACGCCCTCGCCGAAAGGCCGGAGCGTCGGGTCAGAATCCTCGTCGCCGACCTCTGGGACGAGAAGATCCTTTACACGTACGACCGCGCGACCTTCGGAAGTGGCCGCACCGAGTTCCTGGGCCTCGACGCGAGTCTTCGAAATGTTTCCTCGCCGCACTACCTCGATACCTTCGCGCGCTCGCACCTCAACGAGGACGCATACGCGCGGGTGCGCAACCAGCTCCGGATCAAGAAGATTCCGTTGCTGGCCGACACGTTCTGGTTCGTGGACCCCGACGGCACCCACCTCACGGGCGACATGCTGTTCGCGCTGATGACGTCGGCCACCGGTCGTGATCGGCCCATTTTCTACGTCAACCAGTCCGAGAACCCCACGCTCTATTCGAAGCATTACGACATGTGCCGAGCGGCTTACGACCTCAGCGCCGAAACACTGTGGCCCCCGGCGGCCGGGACGACGGCGTGACTGCTCCAGGGGAACACCATGACCGGGCAACTGCACGACGGCTCCTGCACGGCTTCCGGGCCGCGCTGGGCACCCGCCGCGGTCTGACCACGGTGGCCCGGGATGCACTGACCGTCTTCGGCGTCGTCGGCGGAACGTTGCAGGTCTACAACATCCTCGCCCCACACGCCACCTATCCCCCTATCGTCATGGCCGCGCTACTTGGCCTGCTCCCCCTCGCTTTCGGTCTCATCCACGCATGGCCACGACGCACGCTCACCCGCCGGCTCCGTCATCCCGACGTCACCATCACCGTCACGGTCGGCGATGTCCTCGACCAGGACACCCACGTGGTCATCGGCTACACCGACACGTTCGACACCAACGTCACCGACCATCGGATCATCCACCCCACCAGCCTTCAGGCCCAGTTCCAGTGCCGCTACTACCCCGACACCGGCATTCTCGACCGCGCCCTGGCCAGGACCCTGGAGCAGGTTCCGTCCCGGCCCACGCCCACCAAGTACCTGGGCAAGACCCAGCGCTATCCCATCGGCACCATCGCCGTCCTGCCTGCGGGCAACCACCTTGCGTTTTGCCTGGCCTACGCCACGATGGACGATGAACTCCTCGCCAAGGCCACCGTCGACGACATATGGTCCAGCCTCACCGCTCTCTGGGACGCCGTCCACCGCCACGCCCATCGAGAACCCGTGTCGATCGCTGTGATCGGCTCGCAGCTCGCCAAGGTCGATGCGCTCGACCGAGGTTCCCTGATTCGGCTCATAATGCTCTCGTTCGTCGCCCGCACCCGCACCCAGGCCGTCACACGGCACCTCACCGTCGTCGTTCATCCGAAAGACATCGGAATGATCGACATGCCCGAGCTGGCAGCTCTCCTTTCGACCGTCTGAGCCGCCTCAGCGGTACGCGGTGAGGGTGGCCGGTCCTTAAGACGCGTGCGCCGTCTCCGTCACCAACGCCCAATACCGGTCACCGTAGGACCAGTGCCACCACTCGCTCGGGAAGTTTACGAAGCTGCTCGCCGACATGGCCTCGATCTTCGGCTCGAACTCCCAGCTACGCGCCCTGGCGGGGTACGCGCGCGAGGACGCCACGGTAGTCCGCGGTGAGGCCTGGCGATCTTGAGATCGGCCAGGCTCGCTCGGTCATTCGGTCCGGCGCGGCAGCCGGCTCTTGCGGCCGGTGAACTTGCGCAGTCCCAGTTGGCGGAGGACGCCGTCGGCGTCAATCCACGCCTAGGTCGTCTTGACCCATTCCGCGGCCTCGGCCAGCGAATCGGGCTGGTTCCGGTCCCGGAGCGCGGCGACGATCAGCTTGAGCTCGTCGTTCGAGCGGCCGGTCAGCGCCGCGTGAAGCACCGCCCGCCCGACGTCCGCTTCGCCCGTGCCGAAGAGGTACGCGATGTCGTGCGCGATCGCGACCTCACCTCGGCCGGCGGCCGCCACGTCGGCAAGCACAGCATCGGCATGCGCCGGGAACCTGGGGCGCAGCCCGCGAACCAGCGCGGGCAGCCGGTTCACCGGCTGTCCCGCCAGAGGGGCCGGCAACGAGCTGCCGTCCGAAGCAAGCGCCGTGAGGACCTCGCCGAGTGCCGGCGTCCCCGCCTGGACCGCCAGGAACATGAGAGTCTTCGCTTCGTCCGGTGGCAGGTCGCGGAGCAAGTCGGCCAGCTGGCGGGGACCGACGCCCTCGGCGAGGCTCGCGAACATGCGCTGCTTCGTGGCCGGGTCGAGGGCGTCGACGATGATCACGGTCAGCTCGGGGTGCACCGCGATGGTTTTCGTGATCAGGTAGGCGAACCGGCGTGCCAAGTGCGGGTGTGCGTGCTGCAGTGCGGCCATAAGCGCGGCGCAGATTTCCACTCCCCGATCGACCGTCACCTCGAGAATAAGGCCGCGGTCCGCCTCGTCGCTTCCGACGAGCAACTCGAGCAGTCCCAGCACCATCCGACGGCCCGCGCTCTCCCGGAGCACCTTCTTTGCGTCGACCGGACGTCCTTCTTCACGCAGCAAGGCGACGATCTCCAGGACCGATCGGGCGAGCCGGGATGCGGCGGCCAGCGAGCAGATCCGGTAAGCCGCCATTTCGTGGTTGCGCAGCCGCGCCCCGACGGCGAACGCGATCACCTCGGGGATCGGCAACAGCTCGGCCGCCCGGGCCACCACCAGGTCGGCGTGCGCTTCCTGCTCCGTCTCCCAGAAGACGTCCGCGACGTCCAGCAGCGAACTGACATCATGCGCGCGCCGGACGAAGCCCTGCGCGACCTCGGCGCTCTCCGCGACGTGACCGGCTTCGGTCATCGCCTTACACAACTGAGCCACGGCCAAGGGAGGCCAGGTGGCCACGATGCCGGCCGCCGCCGCGTAGAGCCCGAACGCGACTTCCTCCCGGCCGACTTCGCGCAGTTCGTCGGCTAGAGCGACGATATCCGCGCCGGGCAAGTCGCTCGCGGCGCGGAGGATCAACCGGTCCACTTCTTCGCGCAGTCCCACGAGCCACAAGGCATTGATCAGATCGCTCAGCCCGCTGCCCGCCTGCGTGGCGCCGAACGCGGCGTTCAGGAGTTCGACGAGTTCGTCGTCCCGACCGTCGACCTGGAGCAGGCGAGCCAGGTCCGCGGCATCCGGCGCGCGGCAGGTCCCGACGGTTCGAACGAGCTGGATCGCCACGTCGGGAATGTCCATATCATACAGCGCATCGGCGATCCGCAGCACTTCCGCCGGTGCCCGCCGGGCCGCGCCCGCGAGCACGACGCGGATGTCCTCGGCGTTCCCGTGTCGCCGGAGCAGCGCGGCGATGGCCGCGACTTCCTGGTCTGCCCGCAGCGCGGCCGACGCGGCCAAGAGCTGTTCACCGAGCTGTTCCTGCCCGTGCGCCCGCATGGCCTGCACTTCGAGGTACATGTCCGCAGGCCGGCGCAGGAGCAAAGCTTCCATGCCAGCTGGCGGTTGGGGCAGTTCGCGGGCCGGATCACTCACCGGCTCCCGTGCCGGACGAACACCGAGGCGGTGCCGGTTACGGACCAGCGCGATCGCCATGCCGTCATTGCGGGTGCGCTGCTGGGGCACGGGGAAGTGCCGGGCCTGCATGTCCACGCGCACGTGGTAGAACAGCGTCTCCATGTCGAGCAGGTCCGGGCCTTCCGGCAGGCCGTGGTCCAGCTTGTCCACCAGCGCCCCGGTGAACGCGGTGTAGGGCTCGTCGGGAGGTGCCAGCGCCACGCTCGTCTCGGCCGATGCGGTCATGAGGTAGGTCCCGTCCACCCGGGCGTGGTCGGCCAGCTCGGCTGAACCGCCCATGCCGCCTTGCAGCGCGCGACCGCTGTAGCAGCAGTCGAGGATCGCCACTTTGCCGTAACAAGCCCGTGCGGTGCCGACGATCTCGCGCCGGATGTCGTCGTAGCGGACCGAGCGGTAGAGCCGGTCGTTCGCCGCGCCCGGCAGGGCGAGGTAGAGATCCGAGCGATCATCGAGCAGACCGTGCCCGGCGAAGTAGAACACCAGGGCGTCGGATGCTTCGGACGCGGCCGCGTGCACGGCCTCCAGCACGTCGTCGACGGAGCCGGGGTTGAGCAACGTGACGCAGTGTTCGTCAGGCAGTCCCCACAGGTCAGGGTCGGTGAACACCCGGTGCAGCGTCTCGATGTTGTTCCGGACCGCGGGCAGCGCTTCGAGGCTCGTGTAGTCGGACACCCCGACGAGGACGGCCCGTGAAGCGCGAGGATCCGGCAGCCCGGCCCGCGGTCCGGCGGCATCAGTCATCGTCACCCGGCGCCACGGGCAGGTTCAAGCACTTCACCATGGCGTTTTCGTCTTCGGTGAGCGGCATGTTGAAGATGAACTGTATCGGCGGCGCAGCCTTCCTCGACCGGAGGAAGCTCGCCCACGCGACGCCGAGGTTGGCGAGCCCGGTCAGCGTGCCGATCGACATGCACACGACCTCGACCGCGCCCATGTGCCCGGTGTCCGATGTCGCGGTCGTGCTGATCTTCACCGTCCGCACGACATCGACGTCCTGTCTGAGCCAGTGGTAGAACTGCTCAAGTACCTGTTCATCGCCCTCGGCGCTGATCGTGAGTTCCACTCGGCCTCCGCTCGAAGTCGCTTACCTCCCCCAGTCGCACGGGGAGGCCGGTTCGTAACGGCGGCCCGGAACCTTTCGCGGCTATGGCCGTCTGTATTCGTGGTGCGACGCGGCCAGGCGTTGGCCTGGCCACGTCGCACCAGTTCGCGTGCGTGGCGCGATGACGTGCTACCTGCCGATGAGGTGGGCAATCACGTCGTAGCCTGCGGCGGTGATTAGTCCAGAAGCTCCTGAAGCCAGCCAGCGGAACCGCTCGAGGGAGCGCAGGCGGGTCTCGTGGTCAGCGCGTTCAGCAGCGAGGAAGTCAGCCGTAGCTTCCATCTTGGCGAGGCGACGCAGGTTCTTTCGGTCGAGTGTCACGTGAGTAGTGCTTGCGGCGCACGACGGGCACCCTCGTGTGGGCTTGGACATGAGGAATTCACCCTTTCGGGTCATTCCTGGTACCCATCTCCAGGCGACCGCGTGCGTGGGACGTGCCCAACTCACACCGATGCGGTGCGGGTGCTTGCGTTCAACTTTAGCACTGCGGGCCAGCGCGGGGGATCCATCGTTCATGTGGCGGCAGGTAGATTTTCGCGCGCCACGCGAGGCCGTGCTCGTCGGGGATGGTTCCGCTCTCTGGATCTGAGTTCTCCGTGAGCCCCTGCGAACCTGTTCTGGCAGCTTGTCGAGAAATTCTGACGACGACAGAGTCGGAGGAACCGCAAGCTCTACTAGATCGGCCGAGTCGAGTCGGGTATGGCCGTGTTTGCATCCGACCTGCCACCATCGGGTGAGTCCGTCAAAACTGTCGGCAAACGGCCAGTTGCATACGCCATGTTTAGGTTTGCCGCTCGATGTCCTGCCGACAAAATATATCCGGCTGCCGCCATCTTGAAGTGCGAAACAGTATACCCGGCTGAGTAGGCAGCCGTTATCGCGGCAACGCACGGCCACCTGGGGAAGGGACGCGCGTCGTCGTGCGCTCATGGCCTGTAGCTGAGACGCGTACCAGTCGTTCACCTTCTGCCATAGCGCAAGTTCGGCCGGCCACGTCACCGACTTCATCCAGTGCTTGAAAGCTTCGAAGTCCGCTGGGTCTTTCGAGCGAAACCAACGTTCGTCGAGCTCGTGGCGTCGTTCGTAGCCAGCCGTTGCTTCCAGCTCGGCCTGCCACACCTCTCGCGGTTCGCGGATCATCGGTCCAGCTCCCAAGTCATGCGTTCGCGGTCGTGCTCAGGAGAGTGTCATGACGGACGGTGCGCCGAGGTGTAGCGGCACGCCGATGAGGCGTCTGCGTACTGGGGTCGCGGCCGTCGGCGGCTGATGAGCGCGATCTTCGAATCCTGGAGCCAAAACAGTCGCTATGTCGAATTTGCCAGAGGATGCCCAGACAAGTCCAGTGCTCGACTCTGCGCAGCTAGTACGCATCGAGGCGACTCACCGTGGGTTCGGCTATCAGCATCTCTACGCGGTGGCGTGTTGCCCGCGATGGCGGTGCATGCAGGCCTCCGACACCCCAGCCGAGGACCTGAAGCTGCCGCGGTCGCAGCCGCCTGGATGCCCTCGGCCGCTAGCACCACACGACGGCCTATGGTCTGTCGCGTTCGCTTGGCGGGGCCGGCTCTGCCATCCATGAACTTACGAATGGGTGACAGTCAGACGGCTGAGCTCTTTGAGGTAAGTGGAGGCGCGCAGCGTGGTGTTCGAATTGGCCGGTGTGCCTGGGTTGGTGCGGAGCGTCGCGTTGGGGAAGGACGGCCCCGGTTCTCCAGTTGGCACTCCGCGGATGATCTCGATGTTGTTGTGGCATTTGCTCATTGCAGACACTATCTCTTGGTAGGTCAGAACATTGTCGCCAATGACCGTCGACGTGTTCGCAAGCCGTAGCGAGAAGGGGTCCGTTCGCCCGAAGTTCTTGATCTTCGACGTCCCAGTCAGCTTCTCGTCGGCGTGTTCTATCGCGTTGCGTGAGTACGCCAGTCGTCGCTCCTGTCGCTCAGTCAGGCGCGGTCCCGCTCGGCCGATCTTGTTCTCGCGAAGTGCTCGAGCGTTGAGCACCGTTCGATGCAGGGCGCTGATGCAGTTCTCCATGTGATCGATCGCCCGCAGGTAGCGGCTCGTCTGCAGCGAGGTGCCGGGCGCGACGTATGCCAGTAGTTCCGTACGGGCGGCGTCGTACTCTCGCAGGGCCTTGTCGGTAAGCCGTGCAAAGTTTACGAAGAGACCGACCAGTATGCGATCCGGAGGTATGCCTGCCGGGACTCCTGAAAAAGCTCGGTCGAGCAGAATGTTGGTGACGCTCCGGTTTGACAGGTGGTCGACCGGCGGAATCGCCAGACCTTCCTGGCTGAGACTTACGCGGTCGGCGCGGGGCATGGTCGCGTTCATACGGTAGGTAGCCGCGATCCTCAACTTGCCACGCCGGTCCCGAGCCCGGCGTCACTCGCGTCGATCGGTCGGTTCACACCGGAACGGACCAGCGGCGGGGTGACGCTGGGCCGGGATGGACGCGTGCGCGGTCAACAGCCTGCGGGCAGCCCTGCCGGAGTTGGTCACCCGGCGTTACAGCGTCATGATGGCAAGACACGTCGTCGCGTGGGACGGTCACCGGGATCCACCGTGAGGAGACGCGGCATGGCGGGCAAATACGAACCCCTCGAGCGGCATCTCGCCGCGCTCGCGTCTGCTGACCAGGCTGCTGCTGAGCTTTCCTTCGCTGAGATCGCGGATCTGGTCAACGGTCTGCCGGCCTCGGCGTACGAGCGGCGCCAATGGTGGGCCAACAACAGTCACACGCAGGCCCAGTCCTGGGCGAGCGGCCGGCTGGCACGTGCAGCAGGTGTACTTCGCTCGGCAACTGGTCCGCTTCGCCCGAGGTACTGCTGGCGTTACCTACCTCGCGCGCGGCGGACGGACGGGCTCGGAGCCGGACGAAGCCCCGCTGGTCGCGGGGCCCGAACCCGTGGACCTGGAGGTTCGGGTGCGCATGACCTGGCACGTACCCGCACCCGTAGTTCTCGACACAGCCGGCGATCTCCTGTTCCCAGACCTTCCCCGGTCGCCTGGCATTTACCGGCTCACATTGTCGCGCGCTCCGGGTGAGGGTGGCCGCCCTCGCGTCTACGTGGGGGAGTCGGATAACCTGCGCAAACGCTCGAGCCAGTACCGACGACCCGGCCCGACGCAGTACACGAGCCTGCGGATCCACCAGGACCTCCGCAACCACCTCCGCGGTGGGGGGACAGTCACGGTCGAGGTCGCAACATCCGCGATGATCACGGCGCGAGGCTTGTCGCGCGACCTGTCCCTGGCCCGCAAGACTGCTCGCGTGCTCGCCGAGCATGCCGTCCTGGCATTGACCTACCTCGATGATGCCGCCGAGGTGATCAATCGGGACCGGATAGCTCCGGCGCGTGATCTCGGAGGCGCCATCTGACGCACCCTACTGCAGACCTATCGACAGTCAGGGTGGCGAGCGAGTTCGCTGCGTCTGATCGGCCAGCCACGTAGCACTATCGGGCGGAACCGCGACTACTCATACATGGACCAGGTCAATGACATGTCCGAGATCCAGAGTCGCGGACCGGCGAACCGCAGGGCGACACTTCGCAGAGCCGAAACCGGCACTGGTTCTCAACCGGTGCGGCGCCCGTGAACGATCACTCCTGGGCAGTAGTCCGATGACCACTGGCGATGCCACAGCACCCCGAAAGCCCAAACTCGCCAAGGTCGAGCTAACCAAACTCGGCCGAAAGCCCCACGGCTGCCCGCCTGAGGTAACGCCGAGCTGGGCCCGCCTGACAGCCACGCACAAAGCGATCACTGGCCTGTTCGACACACTGCATGTTCTTCGGGAGAGAGCAGCACAAGAAGGTAACCCTCGTCGGCTGACCGAAGACCAACTCGATCAAGTACGTGCCTCAATCGTGTTCACCTCGGCAGGGCTCGATGCCTGCCTTCGGCGTCTGTTGCGGGATGCATTACCGACCCTCATCCGGGCTGGCGGATCCCCGCATGGGAAGTTCACCGGCTACCTGCACGAGAACAGGCTCAAGGGGGAGCTGACGAAGGCAACGAAGATCGCCATCACCGATCCAGACCCACGCACTCGACTGATCGAGCTCTATGTCGCAGACTTGGCGGGTTCGAGCTTGCAGTCCTGGGAGGACCTCAAATCAGTCCGTGACGCATTGGGACTAACCGCGCAGAACCTCTCGGATCCGCAACTGCAGGGTCTCAAAGGCTTCTTCGCCGCGCGTAACGAGATAAGCCACGAGCTGGACCTTGTGGACCCGACAGGCCGTGGTGACCGCGGCCGGCGTCACCGCGACATGATCGCCGTCGGCGCGCAATGCGATCTCGTGATCCACGTCATCGAAGACTTCCTGCGCGACACCGCCAGCGCGCTGAAGACCGTGGCAGCTGCCAACCCGCATTGACGGCTGCCCGATCGGGGCCGACCTGGTTCACCGGGCAATTCGCCGATGCCATTCGACCGCGTGGATGGCGCCTCGAAGGACCGATCTCGGCGTCGAGTGGAGGGGGTCAACCGATCCTCGACCCGCTGGACAAGGCCATCGGCGCGCAGGTACCACTGGTCCGCAAGGACATTGCCGGGCGCGCCAGCGCAACCCGGATGCGACACCGGCGGAGGTTAGCCGCACCATGGAGCGAATGTACGTCGGCGCGCTGGCGAGCACGGGACCGCGGTCGGGACCACTGCGGCCCCGCCGCTGTCGGTACCGGCATCGTGCTGGCGCTGTTGGCGGGTGAGTTCCTCTCCGCGCTCGAGCTAATAGGTGGCCGTCGTAACCTTGCGATGTCGGCCGAGGCCAAGCCTGCGTGGATGCAGCGGACGTCAAGACCGTCTAGTGCTCTCCAAGGGCGACCGAGTTGGGCCTATTGTGACTCTTGCCGGTCGCACGGGCCAGCGGACGGGCCGAACATGATTTGCGGATGTTGACGCGTCGTGGCGGGGTAGATATGAACCACCTACTTCGTTAATCGGGGTAGTTGGTATCGAAGGCGCCAGCGTTTTCTGTGTGTAGTGGAGTGACCTTTGGCGGCGCTGGTCCAGGCAGTAATTGGCGACGTGTCAGCAACGTTTCAGTTCGCTGCCAACTGGAATGTCATTGTTTCGTTGTGTGTCAATCTGTAACTTCCTCGACTTGCCTGCGACTGTTCTTGTTAACAGGCCGCGAGGCGGTCTTGGGAACCTGGAGGTGTAGCACATGGCGGAGCCAGCCGATGACGGATTAGTGATCATGAACAAGGAGGGCGTGTCGCTGTCCACTGCGATCGCGTTGCTGCGCTCGGAGCTGCGGGAAGCTGCCGAAGAGGGCGAGAACGAGCGATTCCAGTTCAAGGTGCTGTCGATCGAGCTAGAGCTGGATCTCGCGGTCAAGGCGACCCGTAAGGCCAATGGGAATCTCAGCCTGTGGAAGGTACTGACCGTTGGTGGCGGCCTTGAGGGCGAGGACTCGGCCAAGCACCACTTGAAACTTGTGCTCGCACCCCACGATGCCACGCTGCCTCCGGGTGCCGAGACTAAGATCGGCGATCGCCAGTAGCGCCAATGTCGGATGAACTGGTCCTCGTCGAGGAGGAGTACCTTCCGCAGCTCCGCAGACTCGTACTCGTCCGTGGACCGATGATCGGGTCCGGATACCTCCTAACCTGCGACCTGGTGTTGACCGCAGCGCACGTCGCGGGGCGCCGTTTCGGCACCTGCAGTGTGACCCGGTACGAACACGATGGAGCCACAAAGGGGCGCGTGCTCTGGAGTGACGACGGCTTGGACGTTGCGTTGGTTCTGGCACCGTCCGCAACGGGGGAAGGGCTGGTCGACCAGGCCACATGGGCCCGGCTGGACGGCTTGGACTTCGTCAGGTGCCACTCTTTTGGCTACCCCTGGACGGGCCGTGGGAAAACCGGTGTCGACCGGCGCGCAGAGCATTCCCATTGGCAGGTGTCACCGCCAACGGGGCACGAGGTTGGGCGATACGCAATGCAACTCGTCGGCGTCCAGCCGCTGGAACGTAAACCCGAGAAACAAGGAGAAGAACCGCTGTCGCCGTGGGCTGGCGGGTCAGGTAGTGCACTGTTCACGCGCCAAGGCAACCGTCTGGTCGGGGTCGTCGTAACCGATCCGGCACATTACGAGACCGGTCGGATTGAGGCGACGCGGGCCAGCGCTCTGCTAGCCAATCCTGAATTCCGCGAGGCGCTGAAGGAATTCGAAGTCGATGTCAAGTTGCACCATGTTTTCGGCGATGTCTCCGAGGCGAAGGCGGTCAGACGCTGGGAGCGGCCAGCGGCGGAGGAACGGCACGATCTGCAAGTGGTGACCGGGAATTGGCAGCCGCATCTCGGGCCGCCTGAGTTTCGCTATTCCGAGCGATACCGGCTCGACGCCCTGATCGGCGTTACCCGGATGCCTTTTGCCATAGTGCTGGGTGATGTTCGGGACGCGGATGATCGGCGCGGACCGCTCGTGTCGGCACTGAACGCCGTCGAGGCGGCCGTGTCGGACGAAGTGCCGGAGGAGTCTCCGGAAGAGGGATCGCAGGAGCGGCGTCAGTCGGGTCGGCGCTGGTTCGAGCTCGCTGACCTCGAAGTCGACTATTTGCGCGAGCCGGCGGCGGTTACTCGCCGGTTGCTGGGGCCCGAAGATTGGACGCGGAGAGGCGCCGGGGCGTCCGTCGGTTTCGTCATGCCCGTCTTCGCCGTTGAGGCTGGACTTGCTCCGCAGACCAGACAGACGATCTGGCGGAGCATCGGGAACTTGCGGCAGACGATCCAGGGCGCGGCCGTGGTCGTTCACGTCATCGCGGGCACGGCACTGGACGCGGTGCGCGCGGCAGCTGAGGTGGCCAGCTCGGCCCCGCTGACCGCATCGCGCCCCGCTACCTTGTTGATTCGGCCTGGCGACCACGTGGAACCGCTTGAGATTACCGGCTTTCTGGGCGGACGCGGCCTACGCTGGGCGGCCCTTGATGAGGCTGCAGCTGGCCGTGGTGACGATCCCGAGGCGTTCGTCGCCATTCTTAATGACGGTGATCTTTCCCTGGCCGACGAGGTTGACCTGCTTCGGGCCTTGCGCATCGTGGATCCGGGTCGGCACCCGGCGAGGCTCGAAGCGCACGCGCGCCTGCGTGCCGCACCGCACCATTGGGCATCGCTCACAGTGGCCGCCGAGTGCGTCGAGGACGTGGATCTCTGGCTGACCGCCGCCGAGGTGGTGCGTCCGATGGACCCGGCGGCAGTGCCGATGGCGCTGATGGACCGCGCACTGACCGAGGCGATGCTGCTCGAACTGGTGCGACGAAACCGGCCGCCCGGTGAGGTGCAGCCGTGGGGCGAGCATCAGGTCGGATCGGCCGGAGCGGTGTTGTGGTCGCTACTGACCTGGTCCGGCTCGTCCTGGGAGTGGGACCTGGATGCGGCCAGCCGGGTGAGCGACCGGCACGCGGCCGTCGTAGCCGCTGCGTTCGTCCGTTGCGGGCACTCTGTACTGGACCTGCCGCCCAGTGCTGCGGAACTTCCCTTCTACTGGGCGGTGCTGACCCGGGCGGCGCTGAAGTCCGGCGTGGCCGGAGCGATCGCGGCGCTGCCTGACCACCTCCGCGCCGTGGTCGAGGCTACCGCCCAGCCCAACGACCAAGAACTGGCGAACCTGATCGACTCGCTGCGTCCGCAGCTCCCGCATCTAAGAACGAGGTAAAATCCCATGCTGGCCGACTGGTACTTCTGCGCCGCGATCCGCTTGTCGCCCAAAGCGACTCACGACTTCCTTGATCTGCTGGCCGCGCTGGACCGGCGGCCCGGCGGGCCGCCGGACGACCGGGACGAAGTGCACGCCGCACTGGACCAGCTTCAGTACGCCGAGGCGGGCCAACTGCTGTACGCCGTGCCCCGGGTGCTGCGCACCGCGACCGCCTTCGCAGAGGACCAGCGGATCACCCACGTCGCGAGCGCGCGCCTGCGAGAGGCGGAGCAGCTTGTCGGCACAGGTCCTGGCCTGCTGACGTCGACGTCGGCCTCCCGGTCCAGGGCCACCACAGACCGGGTGCGGGACATCGTTGAGCGGGTTTCCGGCCGACCGAACGACGACCGGCCACGCAGCGATCGGCCGTACCTGGACACCATCGAATTCGGTCCTGAGGTGCTGGTGTTGGCGGCACTGGACGACCTGTGTCGGCAACAGCGGAAAGCAGCCGTCGCGGCTGCCGACGATCCGACCATCGTCGCCCTGCTGCGCCGTGCGGTCCGCGGTGAACACGGCCGGCTGGCCGCCACGCTGGCCGGTGCCGTGCTCACCCGCATCGACCCTGCACGCATCCTGTCGACGCTGGCCTCGGGCGCGGCCGGGACCGCATGGTTGGAACCCGACTTACTTGCTTTGTTGGCCACGGCATCGTTCGGTACCGGACCGGACATCGACCACACCCGGCTCGCCGCCGAGTCCGCGGATCACGCGGTGCTCCACGGCCTGATCGACCGCGAGCCGGAGCCGACTGGCGGGCGACTCGACGAAATCCGAGGGCTCCTCGGCTGCCCGGGCAGCCCTCCGGAAGGCCTTGCTGCCGTCCTTTGGCACCTCACCCTCGGGCGGCTCGCCGGACCCGAGCAGGGGCCGGACGCCATACCGTGGCTGCGTGACTGGCTGAGCACCCCGGCCACCCCACCGCCACCGACGATGCCCGGCTCGGCCGTGCCATCACCGTGGATCGCCCGGCGGGACAGCAAGTGGGGCACGGCACGGCGCGAGGATACGCAGCAGGACCGGGAGCGCAAGAGCAAATTCCAGCGGTGCAGTGATCCGTTGCGGTTCATGGGTCTGCTAGGGGCGGCGGGGCTGGCCGTTGAGCTCATGCGTGCGGCCGCGCCCGAGCCAGGCAAGGAGGACCCGGCACTAGAGTTCTTGCTGCACACGGCGGACGTCCTGGCCGACGTCCGGCACCGGGACCTGTGGACCAAGCTGGCCCGGGGCAACCCAATGCCCCCGGACGTGCGGCTCCCCGGCCCGCTCGCCGGGCTCGCATTGCACCTGAACACGTTAGTGGCTCGAATCGGTACCTGCAGGGACCGGGCCAGCAAGCCGACCCGGATCGTCCGCTGGCTGATATCCCAGGGCACGGAGGTCCGACCAGGCACCGAGTCGGCGAAACTGCACGAGGTGGCCGCCTCACTGGGAGCGACCCAGTGGATCTACGACGCGGCATCCGGACTCACCGGGTTGTCCGAATTGGAACCATCGAACCGCTGGTTCGTGGCTCCTGGCGACGGGCCGGTCGCGCGGCCGCCGGCCCGGCAGCTGCTGGCTTGGATCGTCCGGCGTATGCACGAGCAGGCAGCCGAACCCGGTGCCGGGCTCGGCTGGGCCGGGTTGGTCTCCCGGCCACAGCTGCTGCTCGAGCAGCTGTGGCCGAACGAGCCGACTGACACCCTCGCTGACTGGACCACCCGGCTCTCGGAGGAGCGGGCGCGGCTGGGCGCCGCTGAATTTCTGCTCAGTAAGCCGGTGCCAGTGGAGCGGTGGCGCGAACTCTCCGATGCCGCGCAGCAGCATGTCGGCGGGGGTGGTGCGCCCCTCGCGTTGGCCACAGTGCGGCTCGCCGCAGCGCTGCTGGAGCCGAGCCCGGCTGAGCTATTCGATCCGTGGTTCGCTGCCTGGGCCCAGCTGGTCGACGCTATAAACACGCCTATGGGGTTCTCTCGGGAGAACCGGCGGCATCTCATCTCGCTGTTCTCCCTCGCCCCGCCGGACATTGACGGCCGCTACCGGTTGCGACACGTACTCGAGAAGGCGGTCGACATCCTGGTTGAGTTCTCCCAGGGAGCGCCCAGCGACCTGTGGCTCCTGCGCGACGCACTGATCGCCGATGGATTCCTGGGGGCAGAGACGCTGCAGGTGCTGCGCACGCGGCTGCTGCATTCTGTCTCGGTGCCGCACAGGCCTGCCGCCTCTGGACATGCACTGAACAGTCCGAACAGCGTGCTGGCCGGGCAGCGCACGCGGAACCTGCGCAGGCAGATCATCCAAGTTTTTCTCAACGACGTGGGGGCGAGCCAGGTCCTGACCGCGACCTCGCCGCATGCGACGTTGGCCCAGCTGTATCGCGGGTTGTGGGAGGGCAACCAGTTGTGGACGCCGCCGCGGTCGGTCGCCGAGGATGCAACGCCGTCGGCGGTGGTCGACCCACGCTGGCTTGACGCCTTGTCGATCAGCCACCGCGATCAGCGGATCAACTACCGGGTCGTGGACTGCTGCGGCCCGGATGAGCTGGACGCCACCGGGTTGCCGCGCATCGCCGACCCGAGCCTGATGGACCCCGAGGAACGCGAGCGCTGGTTCGCGGGCATCACTGGCCTAGCGCCGACGCTCGGTGTTGTCTGCGCCGCCGACACGAACACGGTCTGGGTGAACTGCGGCGCGCCGTCCCCGGTCGCCGTGATCGGCACCGCCGAGGTGGGGGAGCCCGTGCGGGTAGAGCTGGAACGACCGACCCCGGGCGAGCCAGTGCGGGCTGCCAGGCTGACCGCGCTGCCCGCAGGTGCCCCGCGCCCCGGTGAGGTGCGCACCGCCGTGGTGTGCACCCGGGCTGGCTCGCCCGACGCCGGTGAACTGGTACGCGTCGAAGTCACCGGTGTCTCCGATGCCACCCCCTCGCTACCGAGCCGGGCGGTATCCAACCACCGGAAGGCGCATGCGGCCTGGGTCCAACGCTGGGACCCGGACACGACCGCCGCGTACCGGCCCGGCAGCGAGGTACACACCGTGGCCCGGCTGGCCAACGATGGCTTCTGGTACCCAGTCGACCGAGGCATGACCGAGCTGGTGGCCGCGCTGACCGCCGCAAAGCAGGTGGCCGGGGCGCCCAAACCGACTCCGGTCACGATCGTGACTGCCGGGACGCGCGGCGCGAGCACCTGGCGGCTGTGCACCGAACCCGGAGTGTGCTACCTCGTCGACTCCGCCGACTGGCTCCCCTTGGACCGCAACCGGTTGGTCTCACTCGGTCGAGAGGGTGACCTGACCGGCCTGCGCGTCCGGCTGAGTCTCGCCGTTGACGAGGAGACCGGGCTGCCCCGGCTGACCATGGGCGGCCGGAGCCCGGACTTCACCAACCCGGCCTGGGCGGCTCTGGACACCGCGCCCGGTTTGGTCGCTGAGGTAGCGCTGGACGGAACCTGGGTGCTAGCCGTTCCTGAGTCGGAACCGACGCTCACCACAGTGCGTGTCGTCGGACTGGACACGGCCACCACGACGCGAACCGGTGTCGTCGTCGGGTCATGGGACGCGGTCGACCAACGCACCGGGACGATGGAAGCCAGCCCGGTCACCCTGCACACCCTCAAGAATCCGGACCAGCCGACGGATGACCTGCGGTTCGATCGGCTGCACCGCCTCCAGCCGGGAGACCTGCTCACCGTGGATCGCCTGCTCGGTCGGGCACCGCGGGACGGTGCCTGGCTCGCGATGACTACCGACGGGATGGTCGTCGACGTCGATGCCGAATCGATCACAATGCTGCCGATCACCGGCACGCGGGAGCGCCCGCTTGGTCGCGGACGCACTCTGTTGGTGCACAACACTGCGCCGCGACGCAACCATGCGCGAGGCGTAGGACAGCCGCTCCCAATCGACGAGCTTCTCCGCGACACGTCTCAGTCGGTGCGGCACTTCGCGACGAGCACCGATCATCTCACCGGCGTGTGTGCCGCGCTGCCGGACGGATCCGCGCAGGGAGGCACCCTGTACACGCTCTGGCTGCAGATCAACGGGCGGCCGCACGTGATCACTGTGCCCGCAACCGCGTTCACGGTGCTGCCGGTCCGGGCTGGAGATCCGCTCTCGGCCGATCGGCACCCCGACGGCGGATGGGTCGTCGAGGCACGCCCGCGCTTCGTCCGGACGCGCGCGCTGTGGGAGGTGCACCGTACCGGCCAGGTTCCGGCCCAGCGCGTCTACTTAGGCACGGTGGAGGACGGCGACGGCCTAGCTGACGTGTCTCTGGAGCGCGGCAGCCCCCGGTTGACGCTGACGCCGGCGACTCCGAACGCCTGTCGGGAACACCTGGACCCGATGCGCGGCCGGCCCGCCGAAGACCCTCTGGCCGACGCCGAGGTAACCGTCCGGGGACCGCGCGTGCTGCTGACCACCACCGCAGGCACCTTGTCCGGCGGGGCCACCTCGTTCGTGGAGCGGGACGCGACCTACCGCGTGGTCGGTGCGCGCATCTCAGCCGAGGTTGTCGAGGTGAGCTCTGGCCAGGAGCTGTGGCAGCTGGAACGTCAGTTCGACTTGCAGCAGGTGACCAGGCGGCGTCCCGCCGCCGACCAGCATCAGCTGGCCCGAGCCTGGGAGGAGTACCTTGCCGGGGACCGGCACGTGCACGGAGCGTTGCTGGACGGCCGGCTGCGGCTGTCTGCCCTGCACGCACCGGATCCGGGTGGCGGCTGGACCGATCTGGTCGACCTGGACGACGACGAGTACACCTGGGTCGACTCCGAATACTCCCGCGAAGACGTGCGAGCCGTGCTCGTCAAACGGGACGGTCGATGGCTGGCTTCGTTCGCCGGTACCACCCCGTTCAGCCTCGATGATGCGGTGGTACAGCTACGGCAGCTTGGGATGTCGGTGCGGCCGAACGCGGTCCGACTGCCGGTGGGCCTGCGTTACGCCGGCCGGATCGGCGAGCAAGGCCAGGCCCGGCACCGCTTCGAATGGGGTTTCGGTTGGCGGGCGGAGATCCCCGAGGACCGAATCGAGGTCGTCGGAAAACCGCTGACCGGGGCATTCCCGATGTTCTTCGGCGAAACCCTCACCCACGCCGGCTTCCCTCGCCGCGGCCAGCACACCGTCATCGACCTCGACAAGTTCACGATCGAGGAGACCGTGTCACGGCAGATCTACGACGAAGCGAGGAACCGCATCGTGCACCGGGTCGAGGTCGACGTGTTCTTAGCCTCCGGCAAGGTCATCGTGCGCACGGTGCACGGCAGGCAGCGGGGCTTCACTGCGGGGGAATCCAACGACTCTGCGGCGCTGCCGATCACCCGCGCCGAACTGGACGACGATACCGCGCGCCGGCTGCTTGCCGAGGTCGCCGAGGACCCGAATGCGACATCGGATCAACCGCACCGCCGCGAACTGCTTGCCCGTCTCGACGAACACCACTTCACCCGCTCACAGGGGCGGGCACTGCGGTTCTTCGGTGTGCGCAGTCTCGCCGCAAAACAGCGCTTGTTCATGGTGGCCGGGGATATCGTGGAACGCGACAACGATGTGGTGCTGGAACTGGAACTGCCGCCCGGTCTGTCCGGCTGGCGCGGCCGCCGGCCGGTCGTCCAAGTGCAGCGCAGGCAGTTCTCGTCGCGGGAGAGCCTGCTCCGGCAGCTGCACCGCGCCGACCGGGGCTTCCTCAAAGGCAGCGTCCTGCTGGTGGAGGTGGAGGACCAGGGGCGCGCCGAACACGTGTGGCGGGGCACCACCAAACTCTCTCTGAGCAGGCGGGTGGACCACCTGTTCGACTACGTCCGGCTCCGTGACGGTCGCTGCTATGCGGTGCTCACAAGCGTGAGTAGTGCTGGAGTGGGGCTGGACTTCCGGCCCGGGGTGTATTTTCGAGTGCCTGCTGACCGGTTGGACGCACAACCCGGACTCACCCCTCGGTCCGTTGTCCGGCTGGATCTCACGCCCAATGGGCGCCTGGCCGTGGTCTGCGCGGTGCCCGACGATCGCGCGTATCTGCCCGAAACTGGCCGCCCAGTCGTCCTGCTGCCCAAACAACCGCTGCTGCGCGACAAGGTCGCGGCGGACATGGCCAATAAGGAACGGATGTTCACCGTCGCTGGCCTGCCAGGAATACAGCCGACCGCCGTGCCGCCGGAGTCCGACGGTGCCACCGTGATGAAGACGGCGCACCCCAAGATCGCGGTGGTCCGGATCCGAGACGACCAGGCGGTCATAGCCGCGGCGAACGGCAAGGGCCCCGTCGTAGGCCGCGTACACGTCGATCGGTCTGCCGGCGAGGCCTTCATAGAGCTGGTGCAGGGCGAGCGGCGGCCAGCAAACTGGGCGCAGCTCAGCTTCGCAGACGCCGGAACGTGGCAGATCGCCGACTCACTAGGGCGGCACGGCTGGACCTTCCACGATCGGCTGACCGGATGGTGGCCGGTGGTGAAGAACAACATCGCCCGTTTCACCCCGAAGGCCCTCAACGACTCCGACACCGTGACAGCCGCGCATGGACCGGTGTTCTTCGCCGACGGCAGGTCACTGCGATACCCGCCGGATCAGCTGCGCCGGTTCGGGTTCCCCATCGGCGATGTAGTGAACCGCATGTCAGACGAGATCGGCGACAAACCGAGTGAGTACGTGGTAGCCAGTCCGGTACTGGAGGAGTCCGGTGGACTGTGGATCGAGATCGCGCCCGGCCGGGTAGTCGAGGTGTCCGCCGACCTGCTGGTCGCCGGCCCGGGCGATCAATTCCGGTCGCTGCGCCACCTGGACTGGAGCCGATTTGCTGCGGGCGACCGGGTACGCCTGGCCCGCTACCAGCCGGAGAACGACCATACGCAGGTGTCCTGCATCGCACTCCACTCCTGGATTGCGGGCCCGCGGGCAGCGTTCCGCGGCCGGACGCTGTTGCCGATCGCCGACACCGACTCCCGCGGCATGCGGCTCGAACTCGGCTGGGGCCGGTATCGGCTGTTCTATCCCGTAAGCCGGGCTGGCTTGCCGAAACGGAGCGACCCCAAAGCTGGCTGGCTGGGCGCGGACAACACCTTTCGGCCCGCATACCGCCAGGACGCACCCAGGGTCGGCGATACAGTGCTGATCACTCGGCACGGCAAGACGGGAGTGCTCACGGCCTGTGGACTCTACGGCTGGACCGTGCGAGTCGCCCCGGCAGGGGAGCACGAATGGCCCGGTTGCGAATGGCTGCACACTGCGTTGAGCGATGTGGCCGGACTGGAACGGTGGATGCAGCTGTTCCGGGGTTCACTTCCGGTAACAGTGGAGCAGGTCGGCGAGCGTGAGATCGTGGTCTCCCGACGGCGGCAACCGCCCGGCCGGGTCGACCCGGGTCGGTGGGTGCGCGGCCAGGTCGTCGACCTGATCGACGATACGACTGTGCTGGTCACCACTGGCCCGTCGCTGCTCACCGTTGCAGTGCCCGACCTGGTGCCTGGCCTGCCGGCCGGTCTGGCCGCGGCTGCAGTGCGCGCATTGGCAGAGGAGCGCAGGCCGAAGTGGTTCCACGCCGTTGCCGACGGCACGCTGATCGGCGGCCTGCCGGTGGAAACGGTGCCGTCCGACGTGCTGGTAGTAGCGCAACAGGTGATCGGTGACGAGCACGGCACCCTCGGCGTGTTGTGCCGCCAAATCGACTCGGCTGGCTACCGGTGGCTACCCGCCGAGGAACTGGGCTGGGTGGCTGGGTTGAGTGAAGACGAGGTCACAGGGTTCACCACTCAGCGCAGCGGCAGTCGGATTGCCGGTGCCGTGCGCGCGGACGGTTCCCTCTCAGTTGCCGATGCTCGAGACGGCACGCATCGCTTCGCCGCCCTGCAGCCTGGAAGCTGTTTCCGAGTCGTGCTCGAGCAGGAACGGATCAACCAGACCGGGCCGCATCGCTACCTGGCGACCCTGTACCAGACCGACGTGCTGGTCGAGTTCGAGACTTCGAGCACCTTCCCGCTGGGCGGCGACCCGATCAATGTTGAAGTATCCACGGTGACCAGCAGGCCGCAGCGCCGCGTACTAGTGGTCGAACGGGGAGAGCGCCGCATCGCCCTTGACCTGCCGCATCCGCTGGTCGCTGCGCTGCGCGGCGGGCCTGGACTGGCCGCCTCTGTGGATCGGACCAGCACCGACCTCGTGCGGTGTGTTCGCAACGGAGGCAATCCGGACGATTTGCGTGCCGGGCTGAGCGTGTGGTGGCGGCAGTATGGCGACGCGGCCCTTGGCCTGCGCGCCGACTGGCTCGATGCGTCGTCGCTGCTCGCGGCGACGTTGGCTGCCGCCCAACTCGAAACGGGCCAGTTCGGCCCGTTGTCGGTCTGGTTGGGCTGGCAGGCCGGGGTCCGGGCGGCCCGAACCCTGCACGCCGAGCCACTCGTGGTGGAGTGGCTCCAGCACCCCGACCGGCTGCGGACCGGCGAATGGCAGCGACTCACCGAGGTCGCCGAGATGATCGATGTCGAGGTGACATTGGCCAAAGCGAACCAGATCGCCGCGTTCTGTGCCGGAGTGCTCGGCCGCGCCAAGGTCCGCGAGGACCCAGGCCTGACCGCGATCGCCAACAGCTTGCTGGTGGCAATAGGGGAAGCACCGGCCGCGCCACCGGCCCCCGGACATGCGCGGTTGGCCCGGCTCGCCGCCCTCGGCCGGGCGCTCACCCCGCCCATCGGTGCGCTAACTGCGCAGTCTGCTCTACTGGACCGTCAGCAGCTTATGCTCCGTGCTGCATTCACCGACCTGGTCGGCGACGCCGCGTACCTCCCATTACTTCCGCCCGCTCTACCCTGGCCCGACTCTCGCGTCGAACTTGCCCACACCCTCGCCACTACCACGACAACTGCTTTCACCGACGCCCCTTGACGGTGCAATATCAAGAAGCCAACGGTGCATCTCCGACCGTAACTGGAACGACGTGACGCACGGTCCCCCCCCTCCCGGTCGGAGGGGCGGACCCCTTCGACTGGGCCCCGGCGAGGTTCGGTTCGTGTCCGGCGCGCCAATGCATCGGTGCTGGTAGGAGTGTTGTAATGGGTAGCCATGGGTGGACCTCTGACGAGTTTTCGTCGCGTTATATCGGCGATATATCAGATTGTTGATCCGGTATCTGCTGACCTCGGCATTTCTCAACGATGACGGTGTCGACGGTGGGGTTGGCGCCGGCGTTCCGAAAGCTGGTGAGAGATGCAGGTGCGGCTCGCGGTCTCCCTGCACGCGCCAGACGACGAGCTGCCCGACACTCTCGTTGCTGTCAATAACCGCTGATCGGTCGACGAGATCCTGTCGGCTGCCCCACACTACGCGGACACCCCCGGGTCGGGTCTCGATCGAGTGTGCGCTGATCCGGGGCATCAACGACCAGCCGTGGCGGGCTGAGCCTGCTGGCGCGGTGGCTGCGCCAGCACTTGGGCCAGCGGTCCGCGTCAACGTAATCCCGCTGAATCCGACCCCGGGCAGTAGGTGGAATGTGTCACCGAAGCTGGTAGGGCGTGAATTCGTGCGCTTGGTGAATGCCCGCGGTGTTGCATGCACGGTCCGTGACAGGACCGTGCCGCGGCGTGTGGTCAGCTGGCGGCTGAAGACGGCTGAGCGGGAGTGACTGTCATGGTCGCGCGGGTCCGAGTTAGGAGCGAAGGTCTGTGTCGAAGGGGTCTTCGCTGTACTGGGCATCGGGGCCTGCGTTTGACACGTACACGGACTCAGCTTCTAGCGAGGCATCGTCGACGGTGAAGTCGCCAGGCGGGTCGCTGGGGCTCCAGGAGAGGACCACTTTGAACTCGCCGGTGACGTCCGCGTCGCCTTGGATGTACTCAACGCCGTCACCGTCAACGGTGTCGCGAGCAATCGTTGTCGAGCCTTCTGCCGAGAACGTTCCGGTGAAGGTGAATGTGAGCTGCATTTGTAGGGTCCGTTCGAAGTCGACATGGTCGATGACGAACTCGGCGTTGGCGGAGAGTGGCTCGACGTCCGGCCCGCGCAGTGCGTCCGCAGCTTCGAATGCGGAGTTGGCTGCTGACTCTGCTTGCTCCACCAACTCGGCGATTGGCTCCAGAAGCGAGGTCTCTGGATCTCCTCCGGCCACTTCCTCAAATATTGCCAGCAGGGTGCGGCCGCGTTCGTTCAGAACCAGTTCGACTTGGAGAAATCGGTTATTGATCTCGGGTTGAAAAGTCTGAGAAATGAAGAAGTCGGCCTTTTCTGCACCTAGGCTGGCGAGCCGTTGCACAATGGCGGGGGCGCCGGCTTCGAACGCTTCGCGAGTTATCTCGTCGCTCAAGTCGACCACTGCTGCTTTGAGAAGTGCGGTGGAGAGCGTCCTGCGCTGTTCGAGAGCGCGCACACTGCGCTCAACCTTCGGTGCAAGGCCATGCGCCTTTTTCAACAGGGACAATAGGCGCGGACTATTCGTGAAGTCGTGGTTCCCCTTCTCCGCGTTGCAGGGACGGCAGATCGGTGCGAGATTGTACGGAGCGTGGATGTCATAGTTTTCGGACAGGCTGTACTGGTGCTTCATCCTCTCTCGTGTCGCTTCGTTCGAGTCCTGGGGAACGATGTGGTCGATCTCTGTGGGCTGGTCATCCAGGAGCTTGGGGCACCAAGAGCACTTCCAGCGCCAAGCGGTAACGAGGGCGTGTTTGAGCACGTCATTGTTCCCGTTCGGCTGGTAGCGGACGTCTGTCATGTAATTCCTCGGGTGTCTTCGACGGTATTGTTCGGAACTGGCCGTTCCGTACGAAGCTCGTGCCGCGCTGGGGTGCCACGTCAGTTGGTCATCGGAAGGCGTTGCCTGCTCTCGGTGGCCGGTTGGCTCCGGAGGCAGGCTAAGTGGCATCACCTGCCCTGGAAATGAGTCAGGCGCTGGGCTCATCGGCGTGGCATCTGAACTTGATTCAATGACATTGTCCGGCTGGTCGGTGCACCGTCATGTGGCTATCTAGCGCTGACCGTTAGGTGATCGACTGTCGGTGCGTGCCAAACAGGATGTCGTGAACTCGCTGCGTCGGGCGTATCCGCCGCTCGCCCGCTGTAGCGTCGACGGTCGTGTACGCGTACAAGCTGGGAGTGACTGTGTCCTCGTCGACGTGGCCGAAGTACACCTGCAGCAGGTGGCCAGCAAAGAACAGGTCCCGGTCTGCCGGCTCGAACTGTAACCGGGCCAGGTCGTGTGGGATGGTCGCCAGCAGGTGGGCGTCGCCGTGGAGCTCGCCGTTTTGGTCGCGGAACGCGAAGATCACGGGCTGGCGTCGGCCTCGCCCGACGAGCTGCTGGGCGCGGGATCGGGTGCCGATGGAGAGCAAGTTGGCGACGCGGGCAAACGATTCGCCCTTACTGGCGAGGTCGGCTGCGCACTGAGCCTTCTCATCGGCGATCCGGGTCACGACGCGGTCGTAGACGGTGAGCTGATGGCCGAGTTTCTCGTAGCGCTTCACGGGGTCGTCCTCCTTCAGAATCGTGCCGATTGCTGTGGAAACAGCAGCCTCTACCTCGGCAGCGAGAGTAGTTTCGGAGTGCATACCCATCACTATGAACCGCACTTGGGCGTCATGTCAACCCATGGCTATGCAGCTGGTAGTGGTCACTATCGTCGTGGCAACGGACCCCGTGAGGCGGGCGCTTAACGGGCCTTCCAGGAGCGGGGGCGCCCTGGGGTCAAGGTCACTTTCGGCTACTGGCCTGGTGTCCACCTGCGGGTTTGTGGCATTGCAGCGTGTTGTAAGAGGGTAGGGATGGGTGAACCTCTCGCGAATTTTCGTCGCATTATATCGGCGATATATCGTATTGTTGATCCGGCTCCTGCCGGGCTTGGTATCTCGCAGCGTTCGGTGACGGTGTCGACGGTGGGGTTGGCGCCGGCCATTCGGAAGCTGGCGGACGAGAAGCTGCAGGTCCGCTTGGCGGTGTCGCTGCATACGCCGGATGACGAGCTGCGCGACACGTTGGTGCCGGTGAACAACCGGTGGTCGATCGACGAGGTGCTGTCGGCGGCGCGGTACTACGCCGATACCTCCGGACGGCGGGTCTCGATCGAGTACGCCCTGATCCGGGATATCAATGACCAGCCGTGGCGGGCTGAGCTGCTCGCGAAGCGGCTGCGCATACGGCCCACTGAGTGTCTGAGAGCAACTAGAACCTGCGACACCAGGTAAGATCTCAGCCATCGGCGGGGCCTTTTGCCAGGCACGCCTAGGTACGGCCTACCACTTGTGGTTACAGAAAGTAGTCGAACGTGCCGAGATGGTGAGAGGTCTTGCGGAGATCCTAGAGTGTACGTACAGTTGTCCGTACGGACGATGGAAGGGGAGGGGTATCGCATGGCAACAGCAAGATTCGAGTTCCGCATACAGTCAGAAGCCAAGCGCCGTATCGAGGCGGCCGCAGCACTGGCAAGCGAGAGCGCGTCGGACTTTGCTCGTGCTGCAACCTTGGCCCGCGCCGACGAGATCTTAAAGAGGCAGGAACACACCCTGGTTCCATCGGACTACTTTGACGACCTCATGCGCGAACTAGACAAGCCGCCAGTGCGCAACGAGCGCCTCGCGCAAGCTGCCAAGCGCGCACAGGACTTCTTGGTGTACGGCGACTAGTCTTGATCACAGAACTCCTGACCGACTCTCATCAGATCGCTGGCTTCGACTGCGGCAAGCCCGAGATGGACCTGTGGCTGCAAAACAGTGCCCTTCACGCCCAGGGTAAACGCACGTGCCGGACATTCGTTTGGCATGACGGCGACAACGTCGTTCAGGCGTACTTCGGGCTTGCCGCACACGAGGTCGTGCGGCAAGAGATCGGCAGGATTGGTAGGGGAAGTCCAGACAAGATTCCCGCTGTCCTCTTGGCACGGTTGGCGCTGCATAAGAGTCTTCACGGGCGTGGACTCGGAGGCGTGTTGCTGTATGACGCGCTGAGTCGAGTTGTCGCTGCCAGTGGTGTCGTTGGGGCACGATTCGCGTTGGCCGAAGCCATTGACGACAGTGCCGCTGAGTTCTACGTCGCGCACGGCTTTCGTCGCGTTCCAGGTGATCCGCATCGCTTGATTCGCAAGATAAGTGATATCGCAAAGGACATCGACCGCGCTTAGGGCTCCCCTCTCTCGTACGGTCCCGCTGTAGCCGGCATTGCAGTACCCGACTAATGTCCATTCGCCAGCATGAACCTACGTGTTCATCGGCGGATTGCCGTCAGTGCAGGCCGGGCTTGGTGCTGCCGGAAGGGGTACATGGTCGTCTGCGCGGGAGTCGACCTCGTCGGTGTGGGAGGAGGAGACCAGCAGGACAACCGCGACGCGTTGTACGGTACGTCTGAGGGGACGATCGAGGCGGCCGCTGTCTGAAGGCATCGTCTTGCCCGATACATTATTGGTGCTGGTGGCGGCCTTCTAATTGGGTGGGATAGCGAACTTTGTCTGAGTTGTGAAAGCTGTTCGTCGGATCACCGACCCTGCGCCGGCGCGGACTTGGGATTGGTCAGCGTTCGGTGACGGTGTCGACGGTGGGGTTGGCGCCGGCGATTCGGAAGCTGGCGGACGAGAAGATGCAAGTGCGTCTCGCGGTGTCCCTGCACACGCCGGACGACGAGCTACGAGACACACTGGTTCCGGTGAACAACCGCTGGTCGATCGAGTACGCGTTGATCCGGGACATCAATGACCAGCCGTGGCGGGCCGAGCTGCTCGCGAAGCGGCTGCGCAAGCACCTGGGCCAGCTGGTTCACGTGAACGTCATTCGGGTCTGCTGCACGAGTAGGTGACATCTGAGTTGGCTTACCGTGATGGTGAGCTGGGAGGATGTCGCTGTGCCCAAGCCCTACCCTCAGGAGTTTCGCGACGATGTCGTGCGGGTCGCCCGCAACCGTGAGCCTGGTGTGACGGTTGAGCAGATCGCCAAAGACTTCGGCGTCCACTCGATGACGCTGTTCAAGTGGCTGCGCCAGGCCGACACCGGCGAGGGCACCAAACCCGGTGTGAGCAGGAACGACTCGGCAGAGCTGCGCGAAGCGCGCAAGCGGATCAAGCTGCTGGAGCAGGAGAACGAGGTCCTGCGCCGGGCGACGGCGTATCTATCGCAGGCGCACCTGCCGGGAAAAGGCTCTACCCGCTCGTGAGCGAGCTGGCCGCGGACGGTATCCCCGTCGCGGTGACGTGCCGGGTCTTGAACATCGCTCGACAGCCCTACTACCGGTGGCGTGCCAGGCCGGTCACCGCCGCCGAGCTCGAGCGGGCATATCGAGCGAACGCGTTGTTCGACGCCCACCGCGACGATCCAGAGTTCGGCTACCGGTTTCTGGCCGACGAAGCCCGCGACGCCGGCCTGTCGATGGCGGATCGGACCGCGTGGCGGATCTGCTCGTCCATGGGCTGGTGGAGCACGTTCGGCAGGAAACGCGGCCGCAACGGCAAGAAGGCCGGTCCGGCGGTCCACGACGACCTGGTCCGGCGCGATTTCACCGCCACGGCGCCGAACCAGCTCTGGCTGGCCGACATCACCGAACACCACACCGCCGAAGGCAAGCTGTATCTCTGCGCAGTCAAGGACGCTTGCTCCAACCGGATCGTCGGCTACTCCATCGACTCCCGGATGAAGTCCCGCCTCGCCGTCACCGCGCTCGCCAACGCCATCGCCCGCCGCGACGACGTCGCCGGCTGCGTGGTGCACACCGACCGCGGATCGCAATTTCGATCCAGAAAGTTCGTCCGTGAACTCGCTCGTCACGGGCTGGCCGGCTCGATGGGCAGGGTCGGCGCCGCAGGCGACAACGCCGCCATGGAAAGCTTCTTCGCGCTGCTGCAGAACAACGTTCTCAATCGGCGCACCTGGACCACCCGAGCCGAACTCCGGACCGCGATCGTCACCTGGATCGAACGCACCTGCCACCGCCGCAGACGCCAAGCCGCCCTCGGCCGGTTGACCCCCATCGAATACGAAGCAATCATGAACACGCCAGCCAGCCAGGCTGCGTGACTACCACTGTCACCTACTCGTGCAGCAGACCCCCGATGGCTTAACCAGTGGCGGAACATGCCAAGTCCATCCTCGATGGTTCCGACCAGCCACTCGCGTTCGCACGCTCGGCACAAACGCTGCGGGATCAATACCAGGGTAGTTGTGGCGCACTACGTTGTCGTAGATGTGGTCCGAGGTGACTACTACCAGTGGCACGTCGGCAACGATAAGTTGACGTTTGGTTCCGACCGCGTTCAATAATCGAAACGCCAAATCCACTGGTGTGCCGTAGCAACCACGGTCGTCAAAGTGCACTTCGCCGGCGTGCAGCACCGACCGAAGCCGAAAGCGGTGTTCGGGCTCACTCAGGGCGAACGCGCACAGCAGTGCACTCAACCGTGGCAGCACAGTGTCAAGTAGCACGGTTTTTGGAGCGTGATCCACTGGACGGATCAGCACGAGGGCTCCATCTCCGCAGTCGATAAAATTCTCACGCGCTCGTTCGTCGATACCGACCTCTGCCAGTGTTGTATCGAGGAATTCGTACATCACGCGCCGATACCGCGCTTTGGCTGTGTTGGTTCGCAGCGTCGATCCCTCGACGTCAACGGCTAGAATCGTGCGGGGCTGCGCCGGATTGGTCTGCATCGGATTTACGCCTTTCTCTTGCGCGCTCGCCTGGCAGTGACGCTCGCACGGCGAACAGACTGCGCTCATTTGTGCGACTCGCTATACATCTTATTGTACTAGATGCAAATTGGCCAAAGGTCAATCATTGCATCGTTACGACCGACGTCATTGAGCATAATTCGTTGAGGTCGCACGCTCGGCATGGCTTCCGTTTCCGCATTTCTTCGACGGACGCCGTGATGTAAACGACGCGGATGGCGAATCTTGTTTGAGTCATGCGTCGTATCGCCGAGTCGGCTTCGTGGCGAATCATCAAGAAGGTGTAGTGATCTCGCCTTCGTTGGAGGTGGGTAGGACACTCGTAAGTGAAAGCGTCAGGGCAAGTGTCCGGCAAGGATGTCGGACGATGCCGAACACCCTTGGTGGCCGGACGAGGGGGTTGTATGCTCACGACTTTGATTCCGGAGCGACCAGGAGTATGCAGGTGACCGACGGCCTCGAGACGAACCTGTCCAGTCGATTTTCCGCCATCGTCCGCGCGTCGACGCTCTCTCTGCGCATGATCAGCAAGCGGGCTGGGGTGGCACACGCGACGATCGGCGACTGGAAACTAGGCAGGAGTCTGCCCCAGAGCTTCGAAGAATTGATCAAGGTTGTACGAGTGTGCATCACTGCCGCTGTTGAAAATGGTCAGATTCTAACCGCGAACGAGCGCAATGAGTCAGTTTGGTACGAAATGTGGGAGGATGCGAAACAGGTTCGCGATAATAGTGGCTCGCGGCTGCCGGAAGGTCTTCTGGAAGAGGTCAATATGCCCGCATTGAAGCTGCTGGCAAATCTTGACCTATATCTTGATAACATCGGGACTTTGGAAGATCAGCTTGCTCTAATCCCGGAACGCGTTGGTCTGCTAATTAATGTGACGTGTCGCCTGCTCGCTGAGAGATTCGTTGAAAAGCATAACCTTCGAAACATGGAGGGTTTGCCGTCGGATTCAGAAGACAATGTCATTGACATATTAGACCTCTTTCTCAAGTTTGCGTGGGAGCGCGGCTATTTCATGTACAAGATTCATCACTTCGATCACGTCCCAGCTCCGGCTCGGGTGATCAATACTGCGGCCATAAAGGTGATTGCTGAGACTATTCGGGCCGGTGATCCCGTACGTGATATTGAGATAACAATTCAGCGGGCGGTGTCGCTATCCTCCCAGCCTGGGGTTGTAAAGGCTACAATGCAGTACCTTTCCGATCCATTTGTCGTAGGGAAACTCGAAGAGCACCTAGACGATTGGTGTAGTACTGTTCGGTATGCGTTGGGGCAAGGAGTGCTTGCCGCCAGGGCTGAGGTGGCACTGCCGCCTAGTGTCTGACTGGGTTGGGCATCGCCGTTATCAGTCGTAGCTCGGCCGAGCGGCCGACGAAACCTGCGGCGGTCTGCTGTCCGGCAGTCATGCGCTCAGTGCCTCATCCTTTTGCGGGTATACGCTACGGAAAGTACTGGCTCCCTCGCTCGGCAGAGACCGAATCAGTCGTGTGCACAGCCTTGCTCCGCCTGGTGACAGGGGGAGGGGGTGAGCCGACCTCGCGACGGAAGTTGCGGAGGTGGCGCTCACCTCTGTCCAGAGAGGTGACTAGTACGTGGTCACTGTTCAGGTTGAATACAACGGGACTTCTGCCCAGCAAGTCGATGATCCTGTTGAATGCGGCGAGTTCGGGCAGGCCCCACGACGAGTTGATGCCGGTATGCGGCGCGAACCCTGCCAAGGCGTGCAGCAGTTCACGGTCATCTTCCTCATCGAGGATATTTCGTTGCGCGACCAGGTTGACTGCGAGAAGTTGTAGTTCGAAGCCGTACTTGCTCAGCCAGGCGATGGTGCGGCGTCGCCATCGGTCGGCAACTTCTGACCTCGGTAGTCCTTCGGACGCGGCGGACTGTCGGCGTATTCGGTGGTCGACGCCTTGGCGTGACAACCCAAGGTGCTGTGCGAGGTCGGCCAGGCTCATCTTGGCGACCTTCCGCGCGACGATAGCGACTTCGGCCTCCAGTTCATCCAACTCGCCGGGCAGTGCCGGCACGTGAAGACGGCTGAACTCGAGCAGCGTCAAAGCGTCGACGACGTCGTCGCGAACGTGCTGTTGGCCGGCTCTGGGGGTCGAACGCGCGACGTGCCTGATCATGTCGATCATCTCCCGCCGCGGCTCGTCCGAGTTGCGCGGGACGGTCCTTCGCGCCCGAAGGTGGGCGAGGGCGCGTTGGGCCTCCTCGATGGGGATCGAACGGGTCGTCCGTGGCGGCATATGTCAATACTATATTGACGCTAGCTGGCAGCCTCGCCTGTCGGTGACAGCATTTCCACTGGTCGGAGCGATCTGGCTACTGAGGCGAGTTGGTTTGACAAGCCAACTCACGCCAAGGTCTATGAACCC